>CAZSCW010000006.1:0-16551 GCA_964605495.1 uncultured Candidatus Saccharibacteria bacterium | reverse complement strand
ACAAGGTTTTTGGAGCTGTTGGCCGGGATTGAACCGGCGACCTCTTCCTTACCATGGAAGTGCTCTACCAACTGAGCTACAACAGCAAAAATAAAGATGATGAGGGGCTCGCGTTGCACGATAGAAAAATTGCCGTATTCTTCCCTCATCATCAGTGCCATCTGTGTGTGACGTTGTTACCTTACACTATTTTACCTTCCTTTTCAAGGTTTGTGCATGTCGAAAACAATCTGTCACATGATCATTCACTAATCCGCATGCCTGCATATATGCATACACGATTGTTGATCCCATAAATTTAAATCCTCGTTTTTTCAAATCTTTTGCAATTACATCTGATACCGCAGTTTTTGACTGAATTTGTTTCAGTGTTGAATAATTATTGTTGATCGGTTTACCTCCTACGAACTTCCATAGATAATTCGAGAAACTACCAAATTCTTTTTGTATTTCCATGAATCGTTTTGCATTTTCAACGGTTGCAGCCACCTTTCCACGATGACGGATAATTGCAGGATTTGCAGAAATAGTATCAATTTTTGCATCGGTAAATTTTGCAATTTTTTTGTAATCAAAACCTGCAAATAATTTCCTATACCCCTCACGTTTTTGCAAAATAATCCACCAGGACAGTCCTGCCTGTGCACTTTCTAATACTAAAAATTCAAACAATATATTATCGTCATATACCGGCACACCCCATTCTGTGTCATGGTATTTTTCATACAATGGTTTTCCAACGCACCATGCGCATCTGTTTTTTGTCACTGTTTTTTTCATATTGGGATTGTACCATGATTTTCTTGAAATTTTGGCATAAATATGTATAATCATTGTGTTTAGTAACAATATATGTCGGGGTAGCTCAGATGGTTAGAGCGTAGCACTCATAACGCTAAGGTCGTGGGTTCAATTCCCACCCTCGACACCCTGCCGTGCAGATTTTAATCTGTGTGGTAAAAAATATTCAGGAGTTGAAATAAACTGAATATATGATATTATTACCATTATTGCAGTGGTAGCTCAGCTCATGTAAATTATGAGCGAGCATCCGCCCAGACGGAAAACTGGAGTTTGCAATAGTATATATTAAAACCACAATATGCAGTGGTAGCTCAGCTGGTTAGAGCATCCGCCTGTCACGCGGAAGGTCGAGGGTTCAAGTCCCTTTCACTGCGCAATAATAAAAATCTCCATTATGTTGGGGATTTTTATTTTATTCTGATACAATAAAACCATGCGTTATGATGATTTCTTAAAAACATTAACGGTTTGCCCGTTCTGTACCCTAACTGATGATCAGGTTATATTATCAAAAGAAACAGCACTCCTGACCTATTCTCTGGCTCCATACCATGTGGATCATTTATTGGTAGTGACGAAACGACATGTAGAATGGTTATTAGATATTACCGAGCAGGAAACAATGGATATTGATTTTCTATTAAAAGAATCTTTGGTAGTATTACGTAAATTAGGATATTCAGATATTTCAATTTTGGTTCGAGAGGGAGACCACGTAGGAAAAAGCGTAAAACATGTTCACTATCATATTATTCCTAATGTAATTCTGGAAAACACAGATCACACAGGAGCTGACAGATCAATTTTAAATGAGCAACAAGTAAAAGAATTAATTACAAAAATAAAATCTAATTTAACCTAATTAATTAACTATGTACCTACTATACAAAGCGCAACTTGCAAAATGCATGTTTTTTTGATATAGTAATCACCTCCTGGAAACAGATATAGCGGGATAGAGTAATGGTATCTCGTCAGGCTCATAACCTGAAGACCCCGGTTCGAATCCGGGTCCCGCAACACGTATTATCAAAAAACACCTCAGATTGAGGTGTTTTTTGATATGTTATTTTAAATAACCCCAGAATTTCGGAACACAAATTCAAAGTGTTTTTTGGTCATTTGAGCCTCTCGTTCTGACAGTTGAAAATTAACCCCTTCATGTGCAATACGGTTGCGGACCTTGTGAGCTTCCCACGCGCTTTGGATGGTGGGTAATTTTTTTGCATCTGCATTTTTTAATCGTTCACCCAAATTATCCCCCGGAAAATTATATGACTGTAATAATTCATCTAACATGGTGTCGGCCTCGATAATGGCAACACGCCAATCGTTGGGATTATCTGATGCAAATAATTTTTCAACATGTACCCAACGTGCACTTTTTTGATCAACTGACATGGGGGTTGGTTTTATAAAATGTTCGTCGTGTCTCTTTTTCTTTTCTTGGTCCAATTCATAAGATCGCATTTTTATATAAATCAACATAGAGAAAAATACCACCAGTGCGATGGTTGCTAACACCCATACAAACGATATGGTGTTAGTGAAAAAATTAACCAACCATTCCCAAAATGTTCTGTGACTGGCTACATCACTGCTGTACCCATAATTTCCTGAACCACCAGAAAACACACCTCCAAAAAAGTCATAAATTTTGTAGAAAAAATATTGTAAATTCAGAAATCGAACTTCTGGCATAATGACTCCAGTATATCACAAAAAACAGCTCATCCCACAGGATGACCTACTGGGCTAGTTAGCTGTTTTTTCAAAATCTTTTGCAATATCAAATAACACCTTTTCCCTACCCTCATCAGCTGTAAACTGAATCCCGAATGGTAAACCATTTGTATCTTTTCCTGATGGAACAGATATTGCTGGCATATGGGTTAGGTTTGCAGTTACTGTAAAGATATCTGCCAAATACATAGACAATGGGTCAGATTTTTCACCCGGTTTAAAGGCAGTGGTTGGTGTCGTTGGAACCAATACCGCATCAACACCAGCGTCAAATGCTTTTTTGAAATCCTGTTTGATCACCTCCCGGACTTTTAATGCTTTATTATAGTACGCATCATAATATCCGGCAGATAAAACATACGTACCGAGCATTACTCGCCGCCGAGTTTCTGGACCAAACCCATCGTGTCGTGATTTCAAGTATGTTTCCAATAAATCTGTTCCCCTTTTTTGAACGCCATATCGCATTCCATCATATCGTGACAAGTTAGAGGAAACTTCTGCTGGCATCACAATATAATATGCAGCGAGCCCCAGATGTGCATTTGGTAATTGAATGTCACGGATTTCATACCCTGCATTTTTTAGTTTCTCAATAGATTGATTAAAGTTTTCTTTTACCTGTGCATCAATACCATCCAGTTCAAGTAAATGACGCGGAACACCGATTACTTTTCCAGATTTTTTCTCTGCAAGTTTTGCACGTGTTTCAACTGAAAGAGTCGTTGCATCCATTGGATCATTTCCAGAAATGCAATCTAAAACAATCTCTGCGTCCCGAACGTTTTTTGTAAATGGTCCGATCTGGTCTAATGAACTTCCCATAGCAATAGCACCGTAACGTGATACACACCCATATGTTGGGTACATCCCTACAATTCCGCAAAATGCTGCTGGTTGGCGGATTGAACCCCCTGTATCACTTCCTAATGCAAACAATGCTCCATCCATCGCTACTGCTGCTGCAGAACCTCCTGATGAACCTCCTGGTACCCGTAACATATCAACCGGGTTTTTAGTAACACCATATGCACTGTTTTCAGTACTTGATCCCATTGCAAATTCATCCATGTTTGTTCGGCCAATACAAATTGCACCTGCTGCATTTAATTTTTCAATCACGGTTGCATTATAGGATGCAGTATAGTTTGAAAGAATTTTTGATCCAGCACTAGCAATATGATTTTCAACCAAGATATTATCTTTTACTGCATACGGAATTCCGGTCAACAGTGTTGCAGAACCGTTATCAATCATTGCCTGTGCATTATGTATCGTATCCGCAAAATCAGGATGGGTATCGAAAAATTCCAAATATGCATTCATTTCCTTATTTTGTGATTCTGCATTTTGTAGATATGCAAAAACTAAATCTCGAACAGAGATTTCTTTTTTTACCAACATGTCGTGAGCTTTTTCGATCGTTAAGTTTTTTAAATCAATAGTCATAAAATTAGTTAAGAATTTTTGGCACTTTATAAAATCCATCCTGTGCGTCTGGAGCTCCAGATACTAATGCAGTCCCATCAAAATGAGTTTCTCTGACCTTGTCTGGTCTGGTTACGTTAGTCTGTAATTGCTCTGCTGACACATCATTGATTTCAACCTTGTTAATCTGGGCAACATACCCCAAAATCCCCTCAAATTCATGAGCCATAGATGCAAGTTCTGTATCTGACATTTCAATACGTGCCAAATGCGCCAAATTCTTCATTTCCTGTAATTCCATATGCCCCTATCCTACCATAAAATCAGATTTTTAAAAGAAAAACCTTTCTGAGAATACCCAGAAAGGTTTTATATTAATATGCATTTTCTATAGCTTCCGGTGTGTAATCCAATTGCCATTTACGCATTTTTGTTAGATTTTCTCTTGCCCAGTCTTTTGCTGGTTGAGTATAAAAATGAATTGAATCAAAAAAATTATTGGTTGCTGATTCATAACTTGCAAGAATTTGTTCTTTCGTAGTGTTTCTTGAAAATTCCCGCATGAGTCCCGTTAATGCAACTTCTCGTTGGGTTTGATCCTCGATGCCAATAATACCCAAATGATCAACGTCGCGTGCAGCCTGGATTGCAAGGATTAAATCATCTTGGTTTCCTTTATACCACGATGCAATCGTTTCAGGAGTTTCAACATAAGGAACCTGTGTTCCTGCAATAATCAAACTACCCATTTTTTTGTATAACGGATGTTTATCTAGATAGTTTATATTATTGAAAACTTTTAGTGCACAGATAATATTTTCGGTATCTGATTTTTGTTTGCCACATAAATGGTGAGCATCATGCGCACCCATTGCGTGTGCAAAAACAACCTTTACATATTCAGGGGCATCCAGCTCCGTTAAAATATCAACTCCATTGTCAACAACGAACAATGCATGCAGGAAATTATGATAAAATTTTTCCTGGGTTTTATAGTAAGGCTCGTACAGCCGTGCTATGTTTAAAAAGTCTTTTTTCTTGAAGGTACTCATTTTTCTTTGTTTTGTTTAATTTCATTATATATTATTATCCTAAAATGTCAATAAACTGTTTTTCATCCAAAATCTCAATTCCTAGTTTTTTTGCATCATCATATTTTGATCCTGGATCAGCGCCTGCAACCACATAATTAGTATTTTTTGAAACACTTCCTGCAACTTTTCCTCCTCGTTCTTTTATTTTTTCTTTTGCACTATCACGTGACATGGTTTCCAAGGTTCCTGTTAATACAAATGTTTTCCCTATTAATGTTTGTTGCGCGTTTGATTGTTCAGGTAGTTGAATATCTACTATATCAATTAATTCTTTTACAATTCGTGCATGGTAATTATTATTCATATAATTCACGAATGATTCTGCAACCACTGGACCAATTCCTTCCAAACTTGAAAGTTCATCAACAGTGATCGCTTGTAATTTTTTAAACAGCTCCCCTTTTTCTTGTGCTATATTCTGTTTAATATGTTGGGCCAATATTTCTGCAGTTTCTTCTCCGATATGACGAATACCTAGTGCAAATAAAAATTTTGGTAGCAATACCTTTTTTGCTGTTTTAATTGATGTAATTAATTTGTCTGATGACAGTTCACCAAATCGTTCCCACTCTATAAAGTCATCTTTTTTCAACTTAAAAATATCTGTTGGATTTTGGACAAGACCCACTTCAAAAAAACGTTCTAATACTTTTTGTCCAAGACCAACAATATTCATTCCTTTTTTAGATACAAAATGAACCAATGTTTCAAAATGTTTTCCGCCACATTCAGAATTTGGGCAATACCACCCCACCGATGTTCCACTGGTATTTTTTTCCTGAATTACAGACGCATTACAAACTGGACATGTTTTTGGAAATTGATATTCCTTTGATCCATGAGGGCGCAGTTCCACCAATACTTGTAAAATTTCTGGAATAATGTCCCCTGCCTTTCGGATAATAACGGTATCACCAACACGCACATCCAAACGTCGAATTTCATCTGCATTATGAAGTGTTGCACGACTGACTACCGATCCTGCAACAGGAACTGGTTTTAATACTGCAACAGGTGTCAGTACCCCTGTGCGACCAACTTGGATAATAATATCTTCCACGGTTGTGGTAGTTTCCTCTGCGGGAAATTTATAAGCCACACCAAATCTGGGTGATTTTGCAGTATACCCAAGCTGTTTACATTGTTGTTTATCGTTTAACTTAATAACCAATCCATCAATGCCGTATTGCTCATTATGTCGTTTTTCAATCCATGATTCATAGTATTCTTGGATTTCTTTTAAACTTTTACACAGTTTGCGATCCTGGTTCACAATAAATCCCTGTTTTTTTAAAAAAACTAATTCCTGTTCATGTGTTTGAAATGTTTCTCCTGTATCCAAATATTCCAAGTCATATACAAATACCTGCAGATTACGCGACGCAACAACATCAGTATCCAATTGCCGAAGTGTCCCAGCAGCCAGGTTCCGTGGATTCGCATAAATTGGCTGATTATTTTTTTCTCGTTCCGCATTGATTGTTTTCAAATCATCATTTTTCATCCATACCTCGCCAATGATTACAATTGGACGCATTTCAGAAATAGTATGCGGAATTGATTTGATTCGTTTTATATTTTCAGTTACATCCTCGCCAATTGTTCCGTCCCCACGTGTCGCTCCTGTAACCAATTTCCCATCGCGATACGTTAATACAATTTTAAGTCCATCTATTTTAAGTTCTGACACATATTCAAAACTAGGATTAACATCCCACTCTTTCACCAAAATTTTTCTATTGCGTTCATTCCAGTTTTGTAGTTCCTCAAAATTAAACACATTATCATATGACCATTGCGGGACTGCATGGGTTGTTTTTTCAAAACCTTCCAGAATTTTTCCACCAATTTTTTTATTTTCTTGTGCATATTCAGAAATACCAAGAAGAGCTTCCAATTCCTGAAGCTCACGAAGAAGTGCATCAAACGTCTCATCTGAAATTTCAGGATTGTCTTCTGTGTGGTATTTATGTCGATGGTATTCAACAACATCTCGTAATTTTTTAAGTTTTTTTTCCTGAGCGGCTGACATTTTCATATAGTGACAGTATAGCATTCTCAATTTATTTTAAGAATTGACAGTGTAATAAAAAACACACACTTGGTGTGGTTTTAGAAAGAGACTTTATATACACGTTCGGCTAACCCTGGAAAGTTAACCGGACCGTCATTATTGCATTTATTATATCCCTGCGCATAAATAGTAGTAAGTGTTGGCCCTCCATCATAAGGTTTTATTGCGGTTACCTTTGCGCAAGAAGTTTTATCAGGATAAATGATAGTAAAATAGAATTTATTTAAACCATCAGTACCGCTATCAGCAATAGCAGCTCCAAAACATTGAAACGGTGGGAAATTCCCGGCATCGACAAACCGTCCATCAGTATCAGCTTGAAGTCCGCATTCAACCCCTGCGTCAGCTGCAAAGATTGATTTTTGGGATTCTTTACCAAGAGACGAAATCAGTAATTCCTTGAACGAAATAGCAAAAATACCAGCACCAATAAAGAAAATTACTGCAGAAACAACCACAGAAAACAACAGTACAAAACCGTCATGTCGCGATCTATTCATTTTTTTGAAAAGTTGTTTCATAAAATATTTTTTATTGCGATTGGTTTTGCCAATCAGACAAATAGACTTGGGTTGTAAATGACCTATCAAATGTTTTTTGTTTCCAATGTACTGTTGAAACTATCTTTTTTTGATTAGAAGGCATTCCAGGTTCTGGATCATCAATATATACCTCTCTCCAAAAAGTAGTCGGGTCACCTGTTCCATTGTCATCTGATCTGCGGTAAACACCATCAAGTGATCTATAGAGAATACTTCCTGGTGAAATATTTTTTAATTTGGGAGGATTGGAATAAGTGATATCACAAGGTAAAGTTTTTGTACAATTATCAATACCGTCTAACCATGAAATATTAGATTGGTAACCTAAAAAGTTTGAATCACGCATATTTCGAGCAATCTCAAGACCTTCTTCTGCTAGATACTGGGCGGTTAATTGATCACGGGCGGTTGCAGTTGCAATAACACCCTTACTGGCAATTCCCATGAGCGAAATAAGTGCAAATGAAAAAATAATCACTGCAAAGAGCATTTCAAGCAGAGTGAAACCTGATGCTTCAATATTTAAATTTGGTGAGTATTTTTTCATAAATTACGAATATAAAATTTTAATTAACTGGATCACCTCCACCATTCGTTAAGGGGCTGGTAATTGCAGGAAAATCAAGAAGTCGCTGAGAAACAACTGTTTGCACTGATAGTTTCGATTCTTGCTGTCCATTTTTAACTACACCTTTTAGATTAATAGTAACCATTGGCTGAATTCCGTCAGAAGGATCAGTTCCTATAATATCAAAGTCGAAACCTTCTACTGAGAAACTCTCTGGAGTAATATCAACAGGATCATCCTGGTTTCCAAAAGCTCCATCGATCATATAAATCCTACTATTTCCTTCACTATCCAGATCTTTGTAAAAAGAAACAGAAACACCATCTTGATCAACAAATTTAATTCCACCTCCCGCATCAGAACTGACATATTCCTTTCCTGTTCGAATACGACGTGTCATAGTATCCATAACAAAAGAAATTGAATCAATAGCCTGTCGGTCGGCGCGAGTTTTTTGAAGTGTTTTGAATATAGTAATCAATGCCCCCATACCGATCGTCACAATAATTGTGAAAATTGTAACTGAAACCATCACCTCCATCAGGGTGAATCCTTTTTCGTATTTATTTTTCAGATGGATTTTTTTCATAAAATTTAACGAACACTAATTTGACCTAATCTTGAAACACAGACACTGCGAGTTTTTGGATTATCAGAATCAGATGAGGAAAGTTCAATACACGTCGTAACCTGACCGAGATCAGGAGACACAGTTGCATTGGTAATAAAACGTTTGAAGCTAATATAAACGGGTTCACCAGGAGCTAGAGGTTGTTTCAAATTACCTTGGTCAATATAACTGATTCCTGTAATTTTATCAGTTGTCTGAATTTTTATAGTATCAATAACCTTATCGTATGTTGGATTGTAGGTTCCATTTATATCCGATGTTTCGTACAATGTAAATTCTGATTTATATCCACCTATAGCACCATCGTTTGGTGTGAAAACAATCCCACGTGAATAAGCCTGTTCTGGACCATCAAGAGATTGAGCAGCTCCTGCTGATGTTTGAACTTGCCGAATAGCCAGAGCAATATCCTGCGCCAGATTATCCAATGTAATTACAGATTTAAATCCATTAAAGTTAGACATAATAACCCCTGCCATAATTGCAAAAATTCCAATGATCACTACGAACTCAACCAAGGTAAATCCATGTGCGATTTGAGACTTTATTTTATTTAAAAATGGGTTAAAAAATTTCATAATGAGGGACAAAATGTACAGTTATTATATCACATGAATAATCCAGATAACAAGGAAAATATATCAAGAGAAAATACGAATGTTAGAAACCAGGCAAGCAGTAAAAATGGAGTAAATGGAATGTGAATTTTGCGAATAGTTTCATAGGATTGTCCTTTTGATAATTTGAATAGAATAAACAAAATGGCAAAAAAAGCACCAGCATAAAACGCTATGAGGGTTGCTGACGCACCTTTATATATTCCTAGAAATATCCCTATCCATGTAATTATTTCAATGTCAGCAAATCCCATCCATCGCCCCTTTGAAACTAACCATATAATAAAAAATGGAAAAGCAATGATAATTCCGGAACCATGGAACCAAATATCATAAAGCCCGAACGAAAAACCAGAAGTTACGTACGAAATACCAAGATATACCAAACTCCACATTACGAGGAAAATAAACCATATAAACGGAACCTGTTTTGTTCGGATATCGTATACAATAATCAAAACCAGGTATGACATAAGAAATACCAAACTAAACAACTGAACGAAAAACCATACCGGGTGAACAATGAAAGAAACTGATGACACGAAAAAGTTTGCACCAAGATAAAACAAGATGCCGGTAAACAATTCAACGGCAATGTATTGAAATGAAATAGGTTTTTTACAATTTCTGCATTTTCCAGCTTGCAACAAAAAACTTATAACAGGAATCAATTCATACCAGGAGAGTTGATGGTGACATTTTGGGCAGTGAGAACGACCACCCAGATCCTTTTCAGTTCCCTGTCGCAGAGCAACCACATTCAAAAAACTTCCAACAATACAGCCAAAAACCCCAAGAATGATTGGTAAACAAGTTACTAAAATATCCATAAAATTATTGTTTAAAAATATCGTATGTATATTCATCTGTTCCATTAATGGTTGTACCGAGCGAGTCTGGGCATGGCACGTATGGAAAATTTGGATCGGTAGCCGAATTTACATTTGAATCACTATTGGCAAATATACCTATAGTTTTATTTTGCAATGTGATACCGAGATGAAAAGCAACACAGATAGGATCACTTATACTCACTGAAAATGGAGCATAACTAATGTAATTTGGATTAAGAAGATCACTAAAATTATATTGAGCAATTTCAGGAATATATTTTTCAAGAGTACTATTCGTATCGTTTCCACACACTGTCATAGCCTCCATTTTTGCAGGATATGAACCACATGCTTGCTTGAATTGCTCAAGTTCAAGTGAAATTGTTTTCAAATCAGTAACCCTCTTTTCATCAAAAGATTTTTCTCGGGCTAGTTGAAGGTTTGGCAAAATAATAGCAATTAGAATCATAATAATAGCAACAACAATCAGAAATTCGAGCACTGTAAAACCTTTAATATATTTGTTTCTCATATGGTTCATTATAACAAAAAAACTACTATGATAGTAGTTTTTTTGTTTTTTAAGCACAAACTCCAGTTGTAACCACATAAGCATTAGCTCTTTTAAGGACAGAATTTTGAGTAGAGTCAACACAATAATGTTCTGTTGCACCTGATGCGGTATTAGTAGCTGAAACTGCCCACGCGTTTGTATTAGATACACAAGTTATTGTAAAACCTGGAAAATTGGCAGCAAGAGTTAACCGTGCCATACCACTACCAGGATCACTACAAAGCGCGTTTGATGCCCCATATGTCCCGTTAGTGTCCCAGTAAAGTTCTGCAGCAGCAGGCATCTGAGATAATTGTGCTTTTACTTTTGCAATATTAGCACGAGTACGAGCTGTGCTTAATGATGCAAGTACGATTGTTGATAGAATTGCGATAATTGCAATTACCACCAATAATTCGATCAATGTGAATCCTGATTCTAGACTTGATTTTTTGAATAATTTTTTCATAAAGAAAAGAGAAAACGATTTTAAGTTACCTGGTAATAATATTATTATATCACTCTTTCCTCTCTTACAAGGAGCTAGCAATATTATAAATTGGAAGAAGGATAGATGTCAAGAGGAATCCTACACCCACACCGAGACCTACAATCATAATTGGCTCAATCAATCCGATCAATGTGTCCACTGCTCCATCAACTTCACGTTTATAAAATCGTGCCAATGTTTTGAGAATTGCACCGAGCGATCCTGTTTCCTCTCCTACTCGCACCATCTGCACCATGATTGCTGGAATAATTTCATGTTTTTCAAATGATGATGAAATGGAGACTCCGGCTTTCACATCGTTGATAGCCTGTGTCATCACATCCCTATACAGCTGATTATCTACTACGTCACCTGTGATTTCGAGTGCTCGAAGTACTGGAATACTGGATGAAAGCATTGTGTCCAAGTTATCCGCAATACGTGACAAATATACCTTTTGGAACAATTTTCCGACAATTGGAAAACTAATTTTCCATCCGTCAATTCGACGTTTTCCTGACGGTGTTCGCGCAGAACGACTTAAATACAAAGCAATTACAATAACAATAATCAAAAGAAATATCCCATAGTTTACCAAGAAATCTGACAATGCAATTACAACACGAGTATATATTGGTAATTGTGTACCTGTTTCAACCAAAATTACTGACAAGCGCGGAATGATCATCGTAAGCATTAATACCATTACCGCAATGAATGTCATAATAACGAATGCCGGATAAATCAAAGCGTTTCGGGTTTTACTGGTTAATTCATATTCACGTTCCAGATAATCTGCCAAATACCGGAACGAATCGGTCAATTTTCCAGATTCTTCTCCAGCTTTTACCATACTGATATAGAATTGTGAAAATACATTTCCATGTTTTTCCATAGCACCTGAAATGGTAATACCACCCTGGATATCCTGAGCAATACTGGAAAGTGCATATGACAGAACTTTGTTTTCAGCATTTTCTGCAAGCAAGGTAAACGCTTTAATTGCAGAAACCTGAGCTTCAAAAAGCGCTGCAATTTGTCGTGACATAATTACTACGTCTTTTGCGGGAACACGGTCAAATATTGAAAAACTTTTTTGTAAGAAGTTTTTTTGCACGTCAGAGGTAACATTAACCACCACAAAACCACGACGTTGCAATGAACTGATCGCAGTATCCTGTGACAGGGCATCAATTTGACCTTTGGATTGTGATCCCTCGGGTGTGAGTACGGTATAATTAAATAACATATAATTTTATTACATTGATTGTTCTAATCCTTGTGGATTTAATGAATACGACCGAGCCTCGTCTAATGTTATATCTCCTGAACGCACTAATTCGAGTAATGAATGATTAAGAGCAATCATTCCATGTTCTGTTCCTGTCTCAATCAACATATCAATTTCATGGGTTCGGTTTTCACGAATTACGTTTGCAACTGCTTTTGTATTAATCAAAAGCTCATATGCTGGAACAAGTCCTCCTTTCTGGCTTGGAATCAAACGCTGTGAGAAAATTCCGAGTAAACTTCCTGCCAATTGCACACGAACCTGATCCTGTTGTTCTGCTGGAAATGAATCGATGATACGATCCACTGTTTGAGATGCAGAGTTGGTATGAAGTGTTGAATAAACAAGGTGTCCAGTTTCCGCTGCTGTTACTGCTGTTCGGATTGTTTCCGGATCACGCATTTCTCCTACCAAAATCACATCTACATCCTGTCGGAATACCGCTGACAATGCATCTGAAAATGAAATAGTATCAAGCTCGACTTCACGTTGATCAATAATAGATTGTTTTTCTACATGGATATATTCGATTGGATGCTCAATGGTTACGATATGATCTTTACGATTACTGTTAATCATATCAATCATCGCAGCGAGTGTTGTTGATTTACCTTGACCAACCGGACCTACTACCAAGAAAAATCCTTGTTGCGGATGAGTGAATTGTTGTAATACATCAGGTAAATGCAGATCATTGAGAGAACGAACTTTTTCAATTGCACGAAGTGCCACTGCCAGTGTTCCTGATTTAATATATACGTTCCCACGGAAACGAACCTTGCCCTGAAAATCATAAGCAAAGTCTACCTCTTGTAAATTACTGATTTTACGAAGCGCATCAGGATTAATCATAATACTCAACATCCCGACAATTTCATCTTTTGATAATTGAGGATATTGTACAATCGGGGTAAGTTCACCCTGTACACGAATAAACGGATGACGCCCTTCACCTAAATGAAGATCAGAGGCACCGTTTTGAATAACTAATTCCAATAATGTTTCTAGACTTTGTTGGTAGTTGGTTTCCATAATACGATAAGTATATCATTATATTAAATAGTTACACAAGGTTTTAAAAAATAAAAAAAACCGCTATGCGGATTTTTTATAAAGTATTCACTTCGCTCCATGGAATAATACCCTTCATAGATTTCAAAATAGCATCCTCACGCATCATGATCATTCCCTGTGAACGAACATAATCATAAATTGCATTTTCAGTAGCATTTTTTAGAATAATTTCCTGAACGGCTTTGTCTACCCAAAACATTTCAAATACTGGCATACGTCCATGTAATACGTTGTCAGAAGTTTTTGGAATCTCATAAATTTTATCTTCTGCAGTAAATTTAGGACGGAATTGTTCAGGTAAATCTGAAAATTGTTTTTGAATCAATGCTGCAATTGCACCATCCAATGGAACTGCCTCACCTTTTCCTTCAATAAATTTTTGAGTAAGGCGCTGAGCAATCGATAGAACAAGTGTCGGTGCGATCAAATATGGATCAACGCCCATATCAACCAAACGTGGAATTACACCGATCGAATTATTGGTGTGAAGTGTTGCCAATACCAAGTGTCCAGTAAGCGCTGCATTAATCGCAAGCTCTGCTGTTTCCTTGTCACGAATTTCCCCCACCATGATCACGTCTGGGTCCTGACGTAAAATACTACGGAGCCCGTTTGCAAACGTATACCCAATTTCAGGTCGTACCTGTGACTGGTTCATTCCTGCAATGTTATATTCGACTGGATCTTCAAGAGAAATAACATTCAATCGCTCACGATCGATTTCACTGATCATAGAATACAATGTTGTTGTTTTTCCGGATCCTGTCGGACCAGTAATTAAAACAAGTCCATATGGAAGAGCTAACGCTTTTCTAATCATTGCAACATGTTCTGGTGTCATTCCGATTTCATCTAATTTTTTAATTCCTCGTCCTGGATCCAGGATACGAATTACTGCTTTCTCGCCATAAAATGTTGGTAAAATTGAGAGACGGAAATCGATTTTACGTCCACCAGTAAACGCCATAAAACGACCATCCTGTGGTTTACGTCTTTCATCTAATTTCATGGTATTTGTCATAGTTTTTAATCGAGCAATCAATGAATCATGCATATTTTTATTAGCCCTGAGACTAACATGTAAAATACCATCAACGCGATATCTGACCCGTACATCATTTCCTGTTGGCTCAATATGCACATCTGATGCTCCTCCTTCTACTGCATTTTTTAAAATAACTGCAAGCATTTTTGTAGCAGGTGCATCTTCGATAATTTTTTTGTCAGTAGTTTGTTTTATTTCTGAATCAAAAGAACCGTCGAATGAAATTCCTGACGCGGCCTCTGCTCCGCCAGAATCTTTTTCAAGATTCGACATTTCTTCACCCTGTGCAGGTGAAGTATTAGCCATGTCATTTTCAAAACCGCTGTACATTGATACGATTTTATTAAAATCAGTATATGAAATAATATATGCTTCAAACGGAGTATTGGTTTGTGATGCAATAAACTGCAAAGCATTTCGTGCTTCCAAATTTCCAGGATCAAGCATTCCAATTTTAAGTACTCCATTATCCTGTGCCACAGGTACGAAACGATAGTTACGTGCCGCATCAACTGGTACAATACTAAGTAATTCACTTTGAGTAACATCAGGAACAATAATTTCAGGTACTCCAAAAAAAGTACTTTTCGCGGATCGGACTGCATCTGCGGGAACTTTATACAGTTCAAGTACGCGATCAATATCGCCAGACATCTCTTTTGTTTTTTCAAGAATATCATTTAATTGATATCGATTGATAATTTGTTTTTCAACTAATTTTTCGAGAAATCCCATATAGTGAAATTATATCATAATTAAAAATATCAGCATAGCAGCTGATATTTTTAATTATGATAATTCATTATCTAGGTAATGAATTTGTGTTAGTTATTGTTGTAGGTGCAACTGTTTGAACAGTAGTATCACCGCTATTGATTTGATTCACAACAGGTGCTGCAGAATCGAGTGCTCCAGATTTACCAAATGGGTTAATTCTTCCTGACACATCCGTCACTGGCAAGGTTAGTGTTGTATCAACAAGAGATAGAAATGCCGGATTATTCAATATTGATGTATTCAATTTGATTTGATCAACATTTTTTAATAATACTGCAATATCACTTCCTGCAAAAGACGAAGCACTATTAGACTCACCTAAAGCTACTGGACTATCACCAGTGGTTGTTGAGGTCAGCGTATTTGTTGTTGCGGTAGTCGGTTCATCAGTTGTAGTACTCTTTGAAAAATAGAGATACGCACCAACTGCGACAACAATAAGGGCAACAATCATGATGAATAATTTTTGATTTTTCATAGGTATAGTGATTGATTATTTGACCCAATACGTTTCGACAGTCGTTTGGTATTGATAACTTGTTTTATCATCTGGTGCGATGAAGGATATTTTCTGAACATCCATAATACGAAGATTCTTTTCAAGAATATTTACGAATTTTACATATCCAGGATAAGGTCCGACTGTTGTAAATTCTAACGTTAATGTTCCAATGTCAGGACTAACTTTTGTGGCATTTTTTGCTTTTAGATCAGCGTCAGTCGATTGCTTGATTTTTACGTTTTGAAGTGATAATCCTTGAGTTTTAGCCAGAGCATCAATTTCAAGAATCAATTTTACATTGTCAGGATTCGCAGGTAGCATTTTTTCCAATCGTGCAATATCTGATTGTTCAATACTATTGTATTTTAGTAGTAAGTCATTTCGCTGTTTTTCTAGTTTTGTTGCATTATCAAGCAACTCTAAATACTCGGTCTTTTTTTGACTGATGGTCTGGGCATCTTTATAGGTTGGTACAATATATATAA
>CAZSCW010000005.1:14440-16768 GCA_964605495.1 uncultured Candidatus Saccharibacteria bacterium | reverse complement strand
TCTTTCTCGATTTTACTGGTATCGTATGATCCGTAATCAGAAACTTCAACTGATCCACGTGATAATACCTGAACAACTCCAGATGTTGCTGATTGCAATGATCCAACACGCTGACCTCCGGCTTTTGCCATTTGCTGTGCGCGAGCTTTCGCATCCGCAATCGCGTCTCCTAACATTGAAACACGCAGGTCTGCCAATTGTGTGTAGTAGTATTCCAAACCTTGTGATTGAAACAGAACACCCTTGTTAATTAAATCACTTGATTTCTGAGCAAGAGCAGTAATACCATTTACATCAGCTGATTTGATTTCAATTGATTGTGACAATGTGTATCGTTTCGCTTCCTGTGCAACAGGACCATTATTAGTCCAATCCTCATTCATCATGATCGGCTGTGTTGTTATCGCCTCATCTGCTACGCCATTGGCTTTCAAAAATGCTTTTACAGAAGCCAAATCTGTTGCCATCTGTGCATAACCAGATTTTAAATCTGCATATCCGACATTCCGTGTAATTGCGGTTCGCCATAATACCGTATCAGCATTCACCTCTTTTCGGGCTGAACCGGTTACGGTTAAGATATCTTTGCTATCAGACTTGTTAAAGTAAAACAAACCACCGATTACTACAGACACCATCAAAGCAATCGCAATGGTGAGCGCGAGCGCATTCTGTGCTGAAAAAATTGTTTTAAATGTAGAGTTATTCATAGTTATCGAATTTTGTAAGTAATAGAAACGTTTGAGGTAATTGTCTGTTCACCTGTTGCAATGTTTGCTTCTGGGGCAGCTTTTCCTGCCATAGCAACATCAGCACGCGCTGACATATACATTGGGTATGCTCCTGCATCTCCAGATTCACTGAAAGAAACAATTTTACCAAGTCGAACACCTAACTGTTCTGCAAGTACTTCTGCCTGTGCTTTTGCATCAGCAATAGCTTTTTCACGAGCATCTACCTTGATTGCATCTACGTCATCAATTGATAAATCAGGTCCTGAAACATTTTGTACTTTTGCATCAGCAAAAATTTGTTGTACGTTTGAAACTTTTCCAATGTCACGAACTTTTACAGAAAGAGTGTGTGATGAAGTATATCCAACGATTACCTGGTTTGCAGATACTGGTGGATACATCATAGTTTGTACTGTACTTCTTTGGTATTCATATTTTGGATTCACACTGGTGTATTCAGTTTTAATGTCTTTTGGATCTATACCAGCTTTTTTAAGAGCATCAATCAGTGCATTTACTTTTGTTGATGATGCAGCCAATGCGTCTGCTTGATCTTTTGCAGTTTCTTCAACTGTTACCATGAATTTTGAAACATCTGGTGATGCTTTAATTTCACCTTTTCCTGAAACAGTAATTACTGCTGGCATTGCTCCATTATCACCTCCGCGGTGTTCACCAAACACCATACGCAACCCAACAAGGACCGCAAGGACTAATAATGCGGTTCCAAGCCACACCCATACTTTTTTAATGTTATCTGAAACTGAAATTTGCATATATTTTATAAATAGTTAATTGAAATTGATAATAGTTGTATTATAGCACACTTTGGAGGTCGGCAAGATTTTGTTTAATAGTATTATTTTTAAACACTGCTGACCCGGCAACCGCACCAGAAATACCATATTCAGAAAGACGTTTTATACTGGAAATACTTACACCGCCATCAACAATAATATCCAATGCTGCATACCTGGACTGTAAATTTTTAATCAGGTCAAAGGTTCGTTCGGAAAATTCTTCACCTTGTTTGCCAATATGTTCAATACCCATAACTTGGATATTTCTCATATTAAAATTGTTATACCAGTAATCAAATTTTTCAATATCAGTATCAAATGAACATGCGAAAATCAAATTTTCAGAATTAAAGTGTTCAGGATCTTGTGATAATAATATTTGCAACGTTTCTGTATCAGTTAGACTATCAATATGGATAATTTTTCGTTTTGGATTAAAGGTATTCCATACCATCATATTTTCTGGTGAATCCATAACCATGAGATCTACATCAATTTCAAAAAGAGATAGTAGTCGTTGTAATTCGACGTCATTTTTTATTTGCATCATTAGTTCAATACTGGTTGGTGTGTGGGTCGGGTCATTATCAAATGGCCATGTTTTTGATTCTACATATTTCCCGTCACACATATCAATCTGAACTCTCCCAAAAAAACCAGCATCAGAAAGTAACTGAAGTTTTTGCATCAGTTCATCACGAGTTTTTGGAAGTATTGCAGGAATAATAATCATATTAATTGTTTATTTCCTCTATCCGTCTAATATGTCGAGGATCGTTTGAAAAATCAGTTTC
>CAZSCW010000005.1:12297-14340 GCA_964605495.1 uncultured Candidatus Saccharibacteria bacterium | reverse complement strand
TATACCAAAAAAGCTGCCAAATTGGCAGCTTTAATTTATGAGCGTTCTAAAATGATCCGTTGCGTAAATCCTCCTCGCTCTTCATGTTTTTTACCTTGTATATGTTGTATATCTTTGCGAGCCCAACCTCGTACAGCAAGAATGGTATCAATAACCTCAAAAATATCTGCCATTTCTTCTTTTGCTTCTTCTTCATTTTTTGCGTCCAGGAATTCATGTGATTCTTCAATTAATTTTTCATTCAGTTTTATACAGAATTCATTATCATCGGCAATATGAGTTTCAAAAGAAATTCTCTTTCCTGTAAGTAATTCAGGAATTCTATCCCTAATAAGTTTATTATATTCTTTCATTTTATTATTTTCTATAGACTACCACAATTTATATAAAACAAAAAACCACCCAATTGGGCAATTCTTGTTATCGTTGTTATACGAATGTCAGCGCACTTCCTTTGTTACTACCACGCCCCGTTCGTCCAATACGGTGAACATAAGTGTCATACGTTTGTGGGATTTCGTAGTTAATAACGTGTGTTACTCCTGAAATATCTAATCCTCGAGCTGCAACGTCTGTTGCAATCAAAATTTGAATTTTCCCATCAGAGAAACCTCGGAGAGCTGATTGTCGTTCGCGGTGACGTTTGTCTCCGTGAATTGACTCACATTTGTAGTTGCGAGCTCGCAATTCATCATGCAATTTATCTACTGATCGTTTTGTTTCAGTAAAGATTAACACTTTTGAAAATGCAGAGTCTTGCAAGAGTCCAGCCAAAATATCTAATTTTTTTGTTTTATCAGCAACACGAACAATATCCTGGTCTACGTTTTTTGATGTATCCCGAGATTTCACAGAAATCTTTACAGGATTATTCAAAAATTCGTGTACCAATTTTTCGATTGCTGGTGCCATAGTTGCAGAGAACAATAACATTTGTCGTTCACCCTCGATATGTTTTAGGAAATATCGAACATCATCGATGAATCCCATATCTAACATTCGATCAGCTTCATCCAATACCACTGTACTGATAGTTGCCATGTTTAATTTTTTTCGATCTAACAGATCTTTTAATCGCCCTGGTGTACCAATAACAATATGGTGTGTGCGTGCCAAGTTTTCCATTTGGAAACGAATTGGTGCTCCACCAACACAGGTAACATTAAATATTCCTAGACCCCGAGTTAATTCTATACATTCTTTTTGAATTTGGAGTGCTAATTCTCGGGTTGGAGTAATAATAATTGCTTTGTGTTTTTTGTCGTGAATGATTTTATTGATTGTTGGAATTAAGAATGCTGCTGTTTTACCTGTTCCAGTGTTAGCAAGTCCGATAATGTCGCGGCCATCTAATGCATTAGGAACTGCCTGGTCCTGTATTGGACTTGGAATAGTAAATCCACGAGCTGCAATTCTCTCTTTTAATTTTGGATCAACTTTAAAATCATTGAACGTATGTACTGGTGTATAAATTTCTTCTACCACAGTTGTTGCACGATTAATAAATCGTGATACATCAATGTGTTCACCAAGTTTTTTTGCAGGACGTCGAGAACCAAAAGATGGTCGTCGATTTCCTCCTCCAAATGATGAACCACGTGACGCCGAACCTCCAAACGAAGGTCGTCGTGATTGTGACGGATATAATTCACCAACCGTATCTGGTTGTCTGAATTTTTTCTCCCCATTTCCAGCGGTCGTTCGCGGTCGTGATGAAAATGAAGATGCTGACGCTGGTCGTCGTGCTGGACGATCAGATGGGTTTCGGTCAGACGAAGTTCGCCCTCGCGGTCCCGATGGTTTTTTGTTAAACATAATTTATATAAAATGCATCGCAAAAGCGATGATGAGCCCAAGAAAATAACACTAAAAAATTTGAACAAATATTTTCAAACAATAATAGACCAATGGTCATAAGAGCATAATTACAATGTAATGATGCATTGAATATTTCATTCAAGAAATAGAAATCAGCTTTATAAGCTTCAGGCTCGATTAATTTCGTCATCTTGCCCTCAGTAATAAAAGGTGGAGAAAACTCCA
>CAZSCW010000005.1:0-12197 GCA_964605495.1 uncultured Candidatus Saccharibacteria bacterium | reverse complement strand
GGCTCGATTAATTTCGTCATCTTGCCCTCAGTAATAAAAGGTGGAGAAAACTCCAATTGTTCATATACATATAAAATGAATGAACGAAGAGAAAACAACGATAGAGGTAGTATAGCATAGATTATATTTTTTGTAAAGAAAAACACCAGAATTGGTGTTTTTCTTTACTTTTACATATATATTACGCAGCAATATCAAGACTTTCTTTTTCAGCTTCCTCTTCTGCTTTCGCAAGTGGTTTTAATTCCTCGATTCTTTTATTAAGGTTAGCAATAGTTTTTTCGGCATCATCTTTATCAGTAGTCATAACCATTTCTAATTGAGCTTCTGCAAATTCTAATTGTTCCTTTGCAGTAGTTTTGAATTCTGGTGATGTAATATCACCTTTCCCAAGTCCTGTCTTCATTTGTTCCATATAATTGTTTAAATTTAAATTAGTTAATAGTAGCGCCAGTCTTTATTACATGTTCCACCAATGTATGAGTATATCCCCATTCATTATCGTACCATGCTAACACTTTTACTAGATTTCCACCAACCACACGTGTCATCTCCAGATCTGCAATAGATGCATGGGTATTTCCCAAAATATCTGTTGAAACCAATGGTTCCTCTGTAACTGCAAATATTCCAGACCATCGCGGATCTGCTGCTGCTTTTTTCAAAATTTCATTTACTTCTTTTGCGTCAGTATTTCGTTTTGCAATAAATGTTACATCAACAATTGATCCAGCTGGAACTGGTACACGCAGTGAAATTCCATCGAATAACCCTTCTAGTTTTGGATACGCTTTTGCAACAGCAATCGCAGCCCCGGTAGATGACGGCACAATGTTTTGCGCAGCTGCACGACCTTCGCGTAAATCTTTTTTACTTGGCCCATCAACTAATGCTTGGGATGCGGTATACCCATGAGTTGTTGAAAGAATTGCTTTTTCAACACCGATTGCTTCATCTAAAATCCCAATTAATGGTGATGATGCATTGGTTGTACATGATGCATTGCTGGTTACGTTACATGTTCCAAACTTTTCCTCGTTTACTCCCATTAAAATAGTTGCACCTGCATCATCACCCCCCTTTGCTGGAGCTGAAATAACCACACGTTTTGCCCCGCCAGTAATATGTGCTCCAGCTTTTACATAATCTGTAAAAAGACCAGTACATTCAACTACTACATCAGTTGCAATAGTTCCCCATGGGATTTGTGCAGGATCTTTTACTGCAAACACTGGAATTTTTTTATTATCAATAACTAAAAATCCATTTGAAGTAACTGTCCCATCCTCGGCCAATACTGGTTCAATAGTTGAAACAGTATGATTCCAATTACGATACACCGTATCGTGTCGTAATAAATATGCCAAAGATTCTAATGACCCCAAGTCATTAATACCAACAATTTCAATATCTGATCGATCCCAAGCCTGTTTCAAAAAAGCCCTCCCAATACGACCAAATCCATTAATTCCCGTTTTTATTGTATTCATATGACACTATTATAGTGTATTTTTTAAAAAATGAATAACGTTTGACAAAATACAATAAATATATATAATAAATAAAAACCCACCATTCATTTATAACCAAATAAACCAAAAAAAATGATCAGTAACCCAACCGAGCACCCCGGTGCTAATTTTATTTTAAAGGCATTTTCGGCAAGTATTAACGCCAGTAGTCTTGAAGGAGATAATTACTTTATTGTAGTAGATAACCAATCTACTGCCAATAGTGTAGAGCTTTTTCTTACAGAAAAGAAAATCTCATTTGAGCACGAGGATACGCAATTTCTGATAGATTTAGCATCCATTTCGGAATCATTTGTAAAACCACCTAAAAAGAAATTAATAGGTTTAACAAAATTCGAAAAATTTATGGACGCACTTCGTTTAGAAGGAGCAACTCCTGTTCCTTTTTCAAAAAGAGCTTTATTAAAAGGGCAAGTATTTGTAAATACTACAAATGGAAACAAAAAAAGGTTTGATTTCTTTGATGAACATCAGGCATCCATAGTAGTTCCCAATTTACGTGAACTGGGGTTCTTTATTGAAAAAGGCGAATGTAAAGATGTACGATGTTATATCGTTGATTTGGATAAATCACTGGAAACAACTGGAGTAGTTGTTGAAGAGAAAAAACAGACAATGGAAACACCTGTTCCTGTTATCTCTTTTACAAAAAAATACTTCATACCGTGGTTGGCTGATAATAAACTACCAGCAATCAGCAGTTTTGGAATGGAAGGCGGTAAACGTGCTTATTATTTTCAAAATACTGCAGACAGAGACCTGGTGTTACAGAAGTTAAAAGAAATATTCCCTACAGTAACTTTTACAGGAACTGGAGCCAGAACAATTTTAATTACGGATTTAATCAATAAATCAACCAGAAAAGTTGTTCCAGTGGTTAAGACTAAAGATGTCGAAATGCCATCCGATACAATGACGTGTAAGGAAATTAATAAAGCCTTAAAAAAATGTAATGTAGAGAAAAAAAGTAGTACCTATTTTGAAGCAGGAATAGTGCCTGGTATAGATTACGATATGCGTCCGTATTATATGAAAACACCAAAGGATCGTGAAAAGTTTTTTGAATATTTGAAAAAAAATCATCCACATGTTGTCATTACGAAATACAAAGAAATTGGTATTTTGATAAAGTCAAGTGGTAAAACATACATCAAAAAACCAAAAACGGTTCAAAGTGAAAAGGTAATACCGGTAAAAACCAGTCAAGTAGAACTAGTTACTACTGATCTGCATGAAGATCTGAAGCAGCTGGCACAAAAACATGGTTTACTTCCAAAAATGGAACAACCTGCCGGAATTTTAATTCCCGACAGTGTTGGTAGTGAAATAGTACTACCCCATGAAGCCCTGTTAAAAACAGGAGCCAGTGGAATAACTATTAGTACGGAGGCATTGCGTGAATTTTTCAAAAATAAATAATGCGTAATAACGCAAACAGCGAACCAATTGGTTCGCTGTTTTTTATTTCCCTAAAATTTTATTAATCCGTGCACAATACTCACACTCGGTACTTTTACCAAATGGTTTTGCATAACATGGTCGCTCTGTCCATTCACCACTTGCTAATACGTTTTGATAATCGGCAATATCACGAATCAGTAATTCAATTTGTTCACCACTGACATGCGTTCGATAAAGCGCGTTTTTTTGTTTCAAATCTTCTTCCAAAAACAACAATCTGGATTCCGTAACATCATTTCCTTCTGATCCATGAATCAAATATGAATACATCGCGAGTTGTCGCATCATTCCGGACAACCTATTTTCATTATCCAATTTTTCAATAACACCTGTTGTTTTACTCGATCCTGTTTTGAAATCTGTCACTGTGATTGTCCCGTCTGAAAATCGTTCGGTAAGATCAATTTTCCCATACATGGTTAGATTTGGAAACTGTTTGTCACGATAGGTTAATGATCGTTCTGCAACACGGTCACGAGCCAATTGTTCATAGTACCCAGAAACCCATCCACTAACTGCCGCCATTCCATCTTTTGATAACCTGGCATGTTCTTTTTTATCATGGATACCCTCATCAGAAAGCTGCCCATCTAGATATGTTTTAATTTCTGATTCATTAGGTAATGATGTTGATTTCAAAATAAATTCAATAGTACTATGCACAGCAGATCCCAATGCAAGTGATGTTGATTTTAATTCTGGTAGTTTTAAAAAATTTCTAAAGTACCATTTCCATGGACATTCAAAGAAATTATTTAGCATGGATACAGAAATTTTTGTCTCTGCAAATCGATCTGTTACAAATTCTTTTATATTTTCCAAAATATCATCATCTGTAGAATTGGTTGGTTTTGATGCATAATTACGCGGATCATTGGTTACTATTGCAGATTCATTATCATCAGCTGTTGTTTTTATGAAATGTTCATCTGACAAATCTTCAACAATATGTGCCAATGTAAGTTCTGCACCATCGTCACGTTTGTTTGCGTAACTGATTGTACAAATTTTCTTTGCACGAGTGATCGCAACATACAATTCACGTTTTGCAGTTAAAATATCTCGATCTGCTATTTTCTCTTTTACTGATTCAGGAAGAGTAAAGGCATTTGCTTTTTCACCCATTAATATTTCCTCATTCATGTGACCAATCCAAACATGATCATATTCTAAACCTTTTGATTTATGGAGTGTCATCACGCGAATTCCAGACCGATTGCCCAAACGCGCGATTTCAACTGTGTTTCCATAATTATTCAACCTCTTGAAATAGTCGAGGAATTGCTGCAAATTTCCTGTCGGGTTTTTTAGGGTCCAATTTGTTCCTGCATGAATGAAACTTCGTACGATTTCGATTGATTTCAATAATTCATCATGACTTGTTGATTGATCAATTAATAATTCATTACCAACAACTCCTACCACATGATTAACATCGTTATGTGACAATAACTCAATCCATGATTTTAATTTGTTACCAAATATTGCAATTGCATGTTCCCCTGCAAATAATCCATCATCAGCACCATAACTCACCAAATCATCAATGGATAATGTGTCTATTTTTTTAATACTTTTTAAAAATTTATGAGCTTGCATTACTGGAACTAAACTTGTTTTATCCAATAATGATTCTGCAAGTAATATATAATTGGATGGATCAGCAATAATACCCAACACTCGTAATAAGCTTTGTGTTTCTGGAGCCTCCAACAATGATACGTTTTGTTCAGAAATCACCGGTAGCCCCAATGCTCGCAGTGTTGCCGTTGCAGATTTTACATGACGATTTTTTGGTAATAACAGCGCACACTCATCCGCTGAAACCCCACTTGCAATAACAGATTTAAAATATAAACCTGCTCCAATAATTTCATCACGATTGTAATGAAATGATGACAAGTTCACCAATTCTGTTCCTGGACGATTACTGTTTAATGAAACATTTGTTACAGAGCTTTTTAATAATTCATCTGCAAGTTTCAAAATCGGGGATGTTGATCGATAGTTTTCAGTAAGTGTTATCATAACTGCTTTTCCAAATGCAGTTTTAAAATCTGTAAAATAATCCAAATTCGCACCAGAAAATCCATAGATCAACTGACGGTCATCCCCTACGACGAAAATATCAGGTCGTTCAACATCAGACCAAACTGCTTTTAAAAATTGATTTTGGACACCACTAGAATCCTGATGTTCATCAACTAACACATACTGATGATTTTCACGTAGATCTGCGCGCACATCCTCGAACTGTTCGGCAAGTTGCACAGAAAATTCCAACACATCATCATAATCCATGAAATTATTATCACGTTTCAATTGTTCGTACTGCTCATAAAACGCAACCACCTCACGTGTGCGGTTCAGGCTATCAATTTTCTTTTCTACTTCTTTTTTTAATTGACCTTTTGATTCACCTCTGGATGAGATGCTCGCTGGATCATCTTGTAAAAACTTAATATCTTTTTCAACTTCCGCTAAAAATTGCTCTGGTGACATTCGTTCACGTTTTAGTATTGAAATTAACCCACGCAAATCTCTAAAATATTTTGATGGGTCAGTCCGTGGTCGTAAATATTCCCAATTTCCATCTTGTAATAGTTGGTCAACTAATACAATAGCTTCTGTATCATCTAATAATTTTGGTGTACTTGAAAAATCTAATAATTGATAGTATTTCTCGACTAATCCAATTGCAAAACTGTGAAAAGTGGTAATGCGCACATCACGAGCTCGCACGCCAATATAACCTTCGAGGCGATTCCGCATAGCGGTAACACCGGAACGGGTAAAAGTTAAACATAGAATACTGGATCCTGCGGTGTCTGTTTTGGAAAGAATGTTTGCAATACGCAGTGCCAATACCTGTGTTTTTCCAGTTCCAGGGCCAGCAACCACCATAACAGGACCGTCCAGTGTATCAACGGCAGATTTCTGCTCTTTGTTCAATTTTTTATAAGCATCCAAAAATGCGGCTTCAGTAGGTTGTGTCATAACCCCAGTATACCAAACTATTACCAATCTAAATATTTGACAGTTTTCCGTAAATGATTAGCATATAGAGAAACAAATTTCTTAATAAATGAGAGCAAGCATCAGACAAAATTACTCGAAAGAGGAAGCATTGCAGAAGATCCAAAGATTGTTTAAGGAACAAACAGGGGAACCTTCTGAAAAACACGTAACGACCATCATTGGTTTAATGACATTTTATGATGTCTATTTACCAAAGATAGTTACTGAGACCGTCACAAAAAAACTTGATGGTTGGAAGCTAGTCATTAAAAGTATATGCCGAGAAACTGGATATAGTTTTAATGATTTTAACATCAGTAAAGAGTTAAAAGAAACATTGAAAAATGAATTCCCTGATGATTGTAAGGGTTGCGACAATCGTAAACAATTATGGGTAGAAAAATTCGCCAAAATTAAAAATGAGATTGCAACAGCAAAACAAAGGGTCGCACACACAAAAAAGATGGCTTAGATTATTATAATCAAAGCAAAATCCACTCATTGCTATGAGTGGATTATTTTTTTAGATGAATAGTGTTTCCTTTTAATTCAAAATATCCTTCACGTAACATTTGGTTCATAATTTTTTGAATTCTTTCTTTGTCGTTTGAAAATATCTGTATCTTTTTTGCTAATGCAGCCTTTGAGACCGAATGATGATTCTCTAGTAAAATTTTTAATATGGCACCGCGAATTTCTCGATCGCTGCCAGTAAACGCTGATTGTTTTGTGTAATGTTTACTTTGTATATTTGGATTATATTTTTTGCCTTTGATATTTAATGTGCGACCTAGGAAAGAACCATAATCCATTAATGCCCAATACCATTCACGAGGATTTTCTTTATCAATCGTTTTTTTAACCAATTCTAAAATTTCATCATCATGAATGTCTATTGCATCATTAAAAAAATGATGAATAAACACCCGTCTAATATTTGTTTCAATTAATACGATAGACTGATTATGTACAAATGCAGAAATTGCACCTGCAGTATACGGACCAATACCTGGTAATGTTTGTAGTTCATTATAATCGGTTGGAAATTTTCCTTTGTAGTTATTCACAACAACCTGTGCAGCCTGCTTCATTCGGATTGCGCGTGAATTATATCCAAGACCTTTCCACTGTTTCAATACGTCGATTTGTGATGCGTCTGCGAGTTTTTGAACCGTAGGAAATTGATTCATCCATGCATCAAAAAATCCAATGACACGATCTACCTGAGTTTGCTGCAACATAACTTCTGAAACCCAAATTCTATATGGATTAATATTTTTTCGCCACGGTAAATTATTTCGCCCTGAAGTTTTATAATAATTCCAAACAACTTTTTGAAAATCTTTTATTTTTAGCGGAGAAATCTTCATACTGATACTTTACCAAACTGACGGAAAGTGTATAGTAATGTTTATTAACAGAATTAAGTAATAATATTTATGGACCAAATTAAAAACATGTCTGGAAAAGCAACAGGCTTTATTGAAGAGTTCAAAGCATTCGCACTAAAAGGGAGTGTGCTTGATCTAGCGATCGGTATTGTAATCGGTGCAGCATTTAACAAAATCGTCGAATCATTGGTAAGTGATGTTATTATGCCCATCATTGCCATGATTTTTGGAGCTCCTGATTTTAGTTCAATTGTACTTGGTCAAATTAAAATCGGAAGCTTTATTACATCTGTTGTAAACTTTTTGATTATTGCATTATCAGTATTTGTTGCATTAAAGGTCATTATGCGATGGATGCCTAAAAAAGAAGAAAATACTACACCAAACTAATATGATATCAACAGCTCAAAATTACGTATCTAAAAAAATTACTCGTTATTTACCAGAATTCGTATACGGATCAATTGATGGAACAGTAACTACATTCGCTATTATTGCAGGAATTGCAGGTGCTCATTTAAGTGCTGCAACTGTGGTTATTCTTGGTTTTTCAAACGTACTAGCCGATGGATTTTCGATGGCGTCATCTAACTATCTTTCAGAACAATCTCACCAAGACCAAAATCCTGACAGCGACCACCAGTCACCTATAAAAACAGCATTAGCAACATTTATTTCTTTCATTACTATTGGGTCAATTCCGGTTGTATCATATATTGTTGCTGAAAATATTTCACTATTTTCAAATAATGCATTTTTATTTGCAATGGTTTGTACAGGGATCACATTCATCGGTATTGGATCAGTTCGAGGTAAAATTTCAGGAACAAATCCTGTGCGAACATCGCTCGAAACTCTTGCGATTGGAACCGTTGCAGCAGCAGTTGCATATGGTGTTGGTGCATTTCTTGGAAATATTTTATAAAAAAATCCCAGTTTGGGATTTTTTTATGACATATATCCAGGAAATATAATATGTATTACAGCAAGTAAAAGCAGGATTACCCCGACAAATACCAATACTAAACCAAAACCTTTGTTAATAGTATGAATTTGATGCGATCGGTTATGCGACTTTATAAACATAATAAACCTTCCAAGGCTATACCAAAAAGTAATTGTTCCGACAATAAATCCAATTATAAATGTTCCTATGTCTCGCGGATTACCAATTGAAGGACCCATGCCGAACGCCAAAAAGAGTGCTCCAAATGAAAAAACGAGTGTTGGATTTAAAATATTTAGAGCAGTAATAGAAACAATATTTTTGAATGGATGCTGCTGATGCATTTCTTGATCAATATTTTTTTCTTGTTCTTTCATAATACGATACCCACTTATCAAAATAATGACTCCTGCAATCACTTCTGCATACCCCGTTGTCAGTCCTAAAAATTTCTGGATTGCTGTAAGACCAAAACCAACAACTGTAATATAGAATAGATCAGTAATAAGCGATCCGACAACAGAATAGAGTCCTGTACGTATTCCAAATAAATAAAACCTACGGATAATCAAAAAACTTACCGGACCTGACGGCAAAGCAATTAATAAACCCATAAAAATTCCTTTCCAAAATGTGATATCCATAGAATACAAACAGTATATATGAATTAAAAAATATAGTTAATCATGGCGTCATTTATTCATAAAATGTCAAACCACTCCACAAAACCGTTATAAAATGCTACACTCATCTAACTTATGGAAAATAATGAACAACTCGCGCCTATGCGCCATACCCTTGCCCACCTGCTCGCGCAGGCTGTTTTGGAATACTACCCAAACGCACAATTGACGCTTGGTCCTGCGGTTGATAATGGATTTTATTATGATATCGATTTTGGTACAGATAAAATTTCTGATGAAGATTTAAAAAGATTCCAAACATCAATGAAAAAGAATTTAAAGAAATGGACCGAGTTTACACACGAGGAAGTTTCTGCAGATCGTGCAAAGGAAATCTTTGCCGGAAATGGTTACAAACATGAATTGATCGATGAAATCGTCGCACGCGGTGAAACAATCACATTGTATACATGTGGTGGATTTACTGACTTATGTCGTGGTGGACACTTGCATAATCCTGCAGCAGAAATCGATGCAGATGCATTCAAACTAGATCGAATTGCTGGAGCCTACTGGCGCGGTGATGAAAAAAATAAAATGCTTACCCGTATCTATGGGTTAGCTTTCGCAACAAGAGAAGACTTGGAAAAAGAAATCTGGCGACAAGAGGAAGCGGTAAAACGTGACCATCGAAAACTTGGAAAAGAGTTGAAATTATTTACCTTTTCAGATTTAGTTGGTTCTGGACTTCCATTATTCCATTCAAAGGGATTAATTATACGCCAAGAAATTACTAACTACCTTTGGGATTTACATAAAGCACATGGATATCAATGGGTTTGGACGCCTCACCTAGCAAAAGAATCCCTGTATGAAATCAGTGGACATGCAGGACATTATTTAAATGATATGTTCAAAGTTCACGGCGGAACCAGTAAAGAAGATTTTTACTTGAAACCGATGAACTGTCCACATCACTATCAACTATTTGCAGATAATCAATTTAGTTATCGTGACATGCCGGTACGTTATTTCGAACCTGCAACCATCTATCGTGATGAAAAAACAGGACAACTTGGTGGACTCACTCGTGTTAGATCAATTACACAGGATGACGGACACCTGTTTGTTCGACCAAACCAGATCCATGAGGAATGCGTGAAAATTGTAAACATTATAAAGGATTTTTACACAACCATGGGAATGATGGATGGATACTGGGTACGACTCAGCCTCCGTGGCGAGGACAAGGAAAATTATCTTGGGAGCGATGATGTTTGGGAAGCTGCAGAGACAGCGCTGACCAATGTTTGTAAAGACCTCAACCTCAATTACAAACCTGGAATTGGTGAGGCTGCATTTTACGGACCAAAACTTGATTTTATGTTCCGTGACGCAATCGGCCGTGAGTGGCAATTGGCAACCGTACAATGTGATTTCAACGCCCCTGAACGATTCGAGATGTCATATATTAACGAGGAAGGAAAACCTGAACGGCCTGTGGTAATCCATCGTGCGATTTCCGGTTCATTGGAACGATTCATGGGTGTTGCTATTGAACATTTTGCAGGAGCATTTCCTGTATGGATGTCACCAATTCAAATCGCAGTGCTCCCTGTTTCATCTGAACATCACGGTGAATATGCAAACGTGATTTTCAAAAAATTGAAAGATGTTGGAGTTCGTGCAATCATGCTTGGTGATGATTCACTTGGTAAACGAATTCGCAAAGCAAAAACAGAACGCATACCCTACCAGATCATCATTGGTGATAAGGAACGAGACTCTAATACTTTAACTATTGAAGGCCGCAACGATACAAAAATTGAAGGAATGAATATTACAGAATTAATAGAGAAACTACAAAAAGAAATAACTGAACGAACATTAAACTAAAAACCGCTTGCAGGCGGTTTTTATGTTATAATTATTCCATTATCCAATAATTAAAATATCTATGAAAAAAGACAGCAATTTATATAACTTAATGACCCAATTAGTTCAAGAACAAAAATCATTATGGCGAATCAAGGATGATTACATGAAAGATGCTGGAAAAGACAAAGAATTAAAATCTTTCTGGGCAGAAATCGCGACAGAAAAAGAATTATTGATCGAGGATTTGAAAGCAGTGATTGCAGTAGAAATGGAATTATAAAATAAAAAACCGCATATGCGGTTTTTTATTTATTTTTTATTCCATACAACAACAAAACCAACTACGTATAAAATGACAGCTCCGAAAATCAAAACTACTGTTGATTCAGAGTCAGAAAACATTCCATCACCCAAAATAATAAATACTGTTATTAAAATCAGAATACATACAAAATAAATAATCATATTTCTTTTCCTATATGGATATAATATCTTTTGTTGCAAAATTTCATTTTGATGCTGCTCCTTAATAACTTCTATTTCTTTTTGAAAAACTTTATCATAAATAGATTTAATAAAAAATAGAGCTACAGATAGAATAATAACATATTGACCTTCGATTAATCCTGGATTCTTTTTAAAAGCCAAAATTGCACAACCGACTAGCATCATAACAATTAATCCCAGATCAACGGCTTTTAATTTAAATGACTTATTGTTGTCTGGTATTTCTTTATCTTCGGAAGACTTAATAAATCCTGCCTGTTGTAATGCAAACATCACAAGTAAAATAATGAATAGCGGCACACCAATATACTCATAATGCTGAAAACTTAACATTTTATCTGCAAGATTCGAAAAATTCATATATCCATATTAACATAAAAAACCACCAATCAGGTGGTTTTTTATTACAAATCCAATTCTGCCATTTTTGCATTGTTTTGGATAAATGATTTTCGAGCCGGAACGTCTGTCCCCATCAGCATATCGAATGTCTTGTCGGCTTCGATTCCATCATCAATGGTAACTTGTTTCAAAATTCGTCGTGCAGGATCCATCGTGGTTTCCCATAATTCCTCTGCGTTCATTTCTCCGAGACCTTTGTATCGTTGGATAGAGATTTTTGAAACGCGTTCTTTCTTTTTACCTTTTCCTTCTGTTTGGTCCTCGGCTTCTGCTGCGTCATTTTCCTCATTCTCGGCAGAATATTCTTCAGCTGTTGCGAGCTCTCCACCCATCGCAGCAACTACCACATTTCGTTCCTCATCTGAAAAGGCATACGCAATTTCCTTTCCTTTTTTAATTTTATACAACGGTGGTTGTGCAATATATAAATATCCGTTTT
>CAZSCW010000004.1:9319-16973 GCA_964605495.1 uncultured Candidatus Saccharibacteria bacterium | reverse complement strand
ATATCTTTTACGACATTATATCTATTAATATAGCTTATTAAGTAAATACATACCGATTAGGTCACCTGCGGGTTTGTATCATCTGGTACTCTGATACCTCTTTTCTTTCTCTGTATACCCGATCATTGTTCCAATCAAATAAAAAACCTGTTTCCAGGATTTTTATTTGTTGCTTTAATTATTTGTTCTGAAGATTTTTTATATCTTGCAACAATTGCATTGCATGCCCTGCTGGGTCTACGTTTGGATATACACCGACAATTACCCCATTTGGGTCTATTATATAGCTGATACGCTTTGTACCGATCAATTGTGACGCTCCATACGGCCCTATGGCGTGTTTTTCTGGGTCTGATAGTAATATGAATGGCAGCTGGTATTTCTCTCGGAATTTGGCATGTGACGCTGGTGAATCTTTTGAAATTCCCAGTACCACAATTCCCGCTTTTTCAAAATCATTGTAGACGTCACGAATCATGCAGGCTTCCTTGGTACATCCTGGTGTGTCATCCTTTGGATAAAAATATACGACAACATACGATCCCTTGAATTCTGATAATGTTCGCATCGCTCCAGTATGATCCGCCAATGTAAAATCCGGCGCAGTTGTTCCTGTTTGTAGTAATGACATAGTCGTAAAATAATTAGGCTGTTAAATAATATATTATTTTCTCTTTACTACTAATAAATTTGTTACCAGTGCAATCATTTGTTCTTTTTTCTCAGGTTTGCTTTCTGCAATTAACAATGTCAGTGCCGTCAATGTACTTGGATTAATATTCTTATACCCTTTTACACCGATCTTTCGTAAAAACCATATAAATGCCCATGCACCGCTGCGTTTATTTCCATCTACGAATGGATGATTTTTTACCATAAAATATAATAAATGTGCAGATTTTTCTTCGATAGTTGGATATACATCTTTTCCACCAAATGACTGCATAACGTTCCCGATAATCCCCTGAATACTTCCCTGTTGTCGTTCTTTTGCAAAAATTTCTGTCGCCTCATTTTTCTTTATTAAATCGTTACGTAACACTAAAATAGATTCATATAATTCATCTGCAGATAATTTTACTAATTTTTTTGATGACCCAATAGGAATCAATGATTCTTTATCATACGCATCCAGTGATTTCCAAGTACTTGAAAATTCTTTTACTAATTCTAAAATTGTCTTTGGGTCGAGTGTAACATGTTCTGGTAACAATTTTTGAATTGATTCAATGTTTTTAATAAATTCAGTATGATTCTTTTGGATTTGTCTTTTATTAATAATATAACCCTTGGTAATATATTCACGCAGTGTTTTTGTTGCCCATTTTCTGAATTGAGTACCTACAACTGAATTAATTCTATATCCGGTAGCAATAATAACATCTAGATTATATTCTGATATATTTCGACGGATTGCTCGATTACCTTCAATTTGAACTTGTAAGGATTTCTTACAAGTTGATTTTTCTTCTAGTTCTTTTTCTTTATAAATATTTCGAATATGCATTGTTACGTTTTGTGGTGTTACTCCAAAAACTTCTGCAATTTGTGCCTGGGTTGCCCAGATTGTTTCATGCGAAAAATCCCCACGGAACTGAATAGAGCCGTTGGATGCCTGATAGATTACTACATTTTTAATATCTTTTTTCTGTACTTTCTTTTTCATAAGGTAAGTATAGCATAATTTAAAAACCACGGATGTGGTTTTTAAATTATTAAGTTACATAAACTCTTAAGGGAGTTTATGTAACTTCTAATATTAATATATTTTGTGCATATACAGTCTGAATAAACTACAAAACTATTTGTTTTTTTATAATTTGGTTTATCTTCTTTAAAAAAACCATTATTGGCAATCGAGCACGATTTACATAATTTATCGGTTTTTAATCCAAGATAAATATAATTATTACTTTTCATAAATCCATCAACTTTTCTATCATCAATATAGTGATATTCTGATTGATGTAAGAAATAATCACATACCTCTTTTAAAGAAATAACTCTCTTTTTACCATTAAAAAACTTTTTTGCATCAGAATATAAATATATAGAAGTATCAACCTTATTATCTAATGCTTGTTCAATTATTTCTAAATTAGGTATATTCTTAATTCCCCAATCAATAAATTTTCGAGATAAAGCAGCTGTTGTCGTAAGAAATGGATATAGTTTATATAAGTCTTCATAATCTGAAATATTTTCCCATTCACTTTCTAATTTAAGAAAAATAGTTTCTAATTTATTAATTTCTTCCTTTAACTTTTCTAAGTCATAGTTCATATCATATCAATTTCCCTCATTATCTTTTCTGTCTCAATTAACACCTTAATAATCCTCTGATACTGCTCAATCTCGTCATTAGTTAATTTCCGTCCTTTACGATCTTTGAGATATTTCTGTGCTGGCTGATATCCACCGATATAGAAATTCCAAGCAATCTCTGGAACATCACCAAAATATTGTTCATTGTTAATCCAAACATCTCCAATGTCTGCTCTATTAAGGTTTCCCCTTTCTCCAGTCACTTTTTCATGAGCTTCCAAATGTTTTTCAAATTTTATTTTTTCTACTTCATCACTTCCCGCATTTGGAAATGTTGTAATAAAGTCGTTTATTGATGGATCAGTCATTAAATGCAGTTCGCGTAACTTTTCACCAAGTTTTGCAAGTGCAAAAAACCTTTCTTTACTTTCAGGATATGGAACACGTGGGAAATCAATTTTCAAAAATTCTTTGTATTTTTCACGGTAGGTTGGACTGTGTAATACAGCATAAATATAATCCAAAATATTTTCTGGTGTCGTCCCACTCACTATTTCATTAATCTTATCCCAAATTTCTTTATTCAAGTTTGGAACTTTTTCGTTTTGGTCGGTATGTAGATAAAGCGGAAAAACATAACTTTGATCACTAGCGGAATGAATGTCTGCAGGTTTATCTGTTATGAAAATTCTGTCAAAATAAGTACCACTGAAACTCTTACTTGATAATAATGCAATATTTGAAAGCGTAGAGCTCATAATTTTTGACATCTTACCCGGAGTTCCCATAAAACCTCTTGATGTACCTGTAATATATGAAAACCTCTCGTCAAAAACTCTAAACAATACTTTTTTATAAACTCCTTCATTTTCGATTATATCTTTTTTTGCAAATAAAATTTTCCAATCACGACTATCATATAAATGATATTTATTTTTTAATTCTTCTTCAGATAATACTTGAAAATTATGTATAACTTGTTTTATATCATCTTCATTTAATTTTATACATAACTCATCTCTCTCAGTTTTCAAACCCGATGAATTTTTTATAAAAAATTCACTTATTTTAAAACCTTTTTCATATTCAACATTTTCAGAAAAATCTTTTGGTACAAAAAAATAATACGGTTCTGAATACTGTAACTTATTCCACTTCATATCCTCAAAAATACCCTGATCTAATGATTCATATTTAGAATTTCGATCACCATATAAATCAACATGATACACTTTTCCTAATTCAGATTCTTTTTTATCTTTCTTTTTTACAAAGATATTAATGGAGACTCCTTGCATAATATCAAACACATTTTGGTCGCGACTACCGTCTGGACTTGTTTCTTTTTTACGAGCATTTCCATGTAAATCTAAAATATAAATGGAATTAAAAGATTTCAATAATGATTGACGCATTTTACGATGAGTAATTCCATCAATAAAACTATTGTTTGAAATGTATGCAACAATTCCCTCGCCATTTTTATCAACCATATACTGAGCAAATCGAATAAACTTGATATAGTCATCATCAATATTTATTTTCTTTTCATTTAATCCTTTTTTATAATCCTCTAATTTATCTTGAATCCATTCACCTTTATTGCTCGAACTAATAGCATACGGAGGGTTTCCAATCACACACATAATCGGATATTCTGACTTTACTCGCGAAGCATTCTTGGCTTCATCCGCAATACTATCCATAATCCCAAACAATGTGTTTTGGTTTGAATAATCTACTGGAGCTTCTAATGTGTTCGTCAAATACACCCCTAAGCGCTGTGTTAAGTCTGTCACCCCAGAATCATGCAAGGTCATCCCTAATTTCAAATGAGCAATTGTATACGACGCCATCATGAGTTCAAATCCATGTAGTCGGGGTAATAAATCGTTTTTCACATATGATGACCAGCGACCTTCCTGCCTTATAAAATCACCATGGATATGATTAATAACCTCATTGAGGAATGTTCCTGTCCCTGTCGCCACATCTAACACTTGTACTTTATGGTATTCTTTTGATACCTTCTTTTCTTTCCCAGACTTCGGATCAACTTCTTTCGTATCTATTGAGATCTTGGTCGTATCGGAAAGACCTTTAGCAAGGCCAAATTCAGATTTCAAAATACTATCTACTGCACGCACAATAAACTGAACGACAGGTTTTGGAGTATAAAATACTCCCATATCCATTTTTTTCTTGGAATCATATTCTTTCAAGAAATCTTCATAAAAGTGAATAATTGGATCTTTCGAATCTTTTTCAGTTCCATAAAAATCATACAGTAATTTATGAACATCGGCATGAGAAAAAGCCTCACATAATTCATCCACGATAAATCGCAATCGATCAGGAAACGTGTTTCCTGCTATATGATCAAAAAATGATCTTAGAAATGGATTGGTTTTAGGAACTAACTCACGAGCCTCTGTTCGAGAAAAATTATCAGGAGATTTGTCGTTGTATCGAGCAGCGAACAACCCATATACCAATGTCTGTGCATACATATCAGCGAACGATTCATTGTCCAAATTACTAATCAAGTTTTCTCGAACAACATTTTGCATTTTTATCAAATCAATATAAGATTCTTTTCCAGATTCCAACATATCGCGAACATTATCACGAATACGTTGAGCTTTTCCTCCCATGATTTGAGCGAGATGCTTCCCTCTTTTGATCGGCTCTTTATGTTCTTTTATAAAATCTATAATTGTTCGGGTCAGTGTTTCAATTTCTTTTTTAGGGTGAAGTGTACGATTTTTATTGTTACAATCTGCAAGTGCTATATTTTCACCATACTTTTGACCGTTTCTAAAAAACCGAAAATCAACATAATCACTAATGATTAAGTTATCGTATCCGAAATAACGATCAGCTTGGTTTGATTTTTCAATTTTATCCAAATCCTCACCTACTTTCTTAACTTCGATATATAACACTGGAATATTATTTTTAAGAATTACAAAATCAGGTTTATTACCACTAATAGCTCGTTGATCTTGCTGTGTAAAATATCCATCTTTAGCAGGAAAAATCTCTTTCAAATAATTTTCGAAAGTAGTGCGGTATGAGTGTTCAGAACTGTTAGTATCAGTAAAATAACGCTGGATTTCTTGTAGATAATTATTCATTATAAAATAATATTATCACGTTTTGAGTGTGGTTTCAATCAAAAAACACCCTCTCGGATACTTTATTTCAACACCATATACGCGATCACAGAAACCGCTCCGGTAATGAACGCTCCCCATATCATGTCCACCACGGTCACAATTCCCGGCCAATTGTTTACAATAGCGTGACTGGTCAGATCATAAGTTCCATAGGCAACCAGTCCCAGAAATGCACCCAACAGCGCGATTTTCATAACCGATGCACCAGATGCTAATCCCGGCTGTACCACGAACACCACAATCCCCACAGCGTACAGAATGTAAAATACTACAATTGCAATCCAGTTAGGATGTGAAGTCATCAGAAATCCCAGATGTCGCGCATAGAATGATTTACTGATCACTCCCAACCACACACCGTCCATGATAATCATCGGTACCAGTACTGCAAAAAACATGGTTATGTATTGTGTAATCATATAGATAAGTATATCAGATTATTTCACATGACGTAATGGAAACAATTTCATGAATCCAAATGCAATCATTCCAATAATTCCTGCAATGATAAACGGAATATGCGGATTAATACCAAATGTTGCCGTTGCGATCAATGGTCCCACCACCATGGACAGTGACATGATCGACATGGAAATTCCCAGATATTCACCGCGTTTATTAGGATTAAATCCTGCAATCATACTGGAGAATACCCCGCGCAATGTTCCCTGTCCAAATGTGGTTAGTATGATTCCAATACCAAACACCACAATCGTAGGTACGGAAATTAGTATCATTCCAAATGAAAAAACTACCAACATAATCTGTGCGAGTATTTTTTCCTTGAAATATTTTAACCACACCTGTTTCATCAATGCCATCTGATTGATCACAATTAGTACCCCGATGATTCCAAATAATACCCCGATCATTGATTCGGTATACCCAAACACGTTTGCCATGTACAGTGCAAAGGTTCCCTGCTGGATGGCCACACCAACACCGAATAAAAACCAAATACCAAATAATGCACGCATTTCACGATTACGGAATCCATCAATGACAGGCTTCATAGGATTCAATGACACCTTTGTATCAGTGTTTTTTGTATGATGTGTTTCTGGTAGGAAAAAGTATGCAAGTATCGCATTAATCCCAGCCAGGATTCCTACGAACCAAAACGGAACCGTTGGACCAATAGATCCGAGTAATCCACCAATCACTGGACCAACAATAAATCCAATACCAAACAATGCACCGATCAGTCCCATGTTGCTGGCACGTGTTTTATCATCTGGTGAAATGTCTGCCATGGAACTTTGCGCGGTGGTGATGTTTCCAGCTGCCAACCCATCAATAATACGCCCAATGAACAACCAAATAACCGATGGTGCCCATGCAAAGATCAACCAACCAATGGAGGTACTGATAATACTGCCGATCAACACCGGACGTCGTCCTATTTTATCTGATAATGTTCCGAGCATCGGTGCAGATACGAATGAGAGTAATGCAAATACCGCAACCAATAATGTTACGATTACGTCCGACGCACCAAAAGATTTTATATAATACGGGAGTACAGGAATAATAATTCCAACCCCTACAATATCAATGAACACGGTCATCAATACTAATGCTTTTATTTTATTCATAATGTTATGTTAGGTTATCAATAATGTAATTATAGTGACGTTCTGAAACTGGCTGGATGGACAGGCGACTTCCCTTTTGACATACGATCATTCCGGCAGTTGCTGGATCTGTTTTTAGATCATGTAGTGAAATTGATTGCTTGAATTTTTTAACAAATCCTACATCCACGCAGATCCATGTCGGATGTTCACGCTTTGATTTTGGATCGTAATGCTCGTCATTTTTATCAAACTGGGATTCATCCGGATGCGGTTTACTTGATACTTTTCCAATTCCTGCAATACCTGATGGATTTCCGTTGGAGTGATAAAACAATACACGGTCACCTATATTCATGTTGTCACGCATGAAATTGCGCGCCTGGTAATTGCGTACCCCATTCCATGGGGTTACCTTATCACGTTTCAAATCATCAATGGAATAGCAATCTGCCTCTGTTTTCATTAGCCAGTAATTCATGAGTCTGAGTATACCATACATCAAAAAACTGCAGGACTGCAGTTGTTATGATTTGTTTTTAATCAGGAGAGTGATTACTTTCTCTAGTTTCTCTATTTTGTCTGCCAATTGTGTCAGGGTGATTTCCTCTTTTTTTACATCCTGTTCTACTACAG
>CAZSCW010000004.1:0-9219 GCA_964605495.1 uncultured Candidatus Saccharibacteria bacterium | reverse complement strand
TCTGCCAATTGTGTCAGGGTGATTTCCTCTTTTTTTACATCCTGTTCTACTACAGCTATTTCATGTTCTGCTTTTTTGGTCATTTGTTTATCCTTTTCTACGTTTTTGATAATAATCGCATTACCGACAAAAGTATGAATAAAGAGTCCAATACTACCGAGCAGTAAACTCCCTATAATAATAGAAACAACAGGATCAATACGCATCTGATCTACAAGTTCCCATGTCCCACGCCAAAAGAGAACAACTCCAACCCCTCCCAAAAAAGCATGCACAAAAGGAAAGCGTTCAAAATAGCTGCGTGCACGTTCTTCAATTTGTAAAAAAATGTTTGTGAAATATTTCATATGATTGTTATAAATTAATACTTTTCATAACTACTGAATACAGATCAGTTTCTGTATAGGTAAAACCGGTAGCTTTTATTTTTGTGTTATCAATGACTGTATCTACGGTGAGCGCATCAGCAAAACCCAGATACATGATCCACGCAACGAATGTAGGAATCCTCCACGTAATTGGTGCACCCGCGGCACGTGCGATGATTTTCATAAAATCTTTTTGTGTGGGATTGTCTACGGCAGTATTATACACACCATGCATGGCTGTGTTTTCAATTCCAGCAATATACAGAGATACCAAGTCATTTGCACCAATCCACGGCATATGCTGCATCCCGTTTCCAAAATATCCACCAATCCATTTTTTAAATAATGGAACAAGTGTCCCAAGTATCCCTGCAGAACCGATAACATGAGCAGTGCGCAGAATTACGGTCCGAATTCCCTGTTGCTCTGCTTGTAACGCTGACTGTTCCCAATCCACACATACCTGTGCCAAAAAATCTGTTCCTGCAGACTGTTGCTCTGTAACTGTCGCGCCTGATGTATTTCCATAATAACCGATCGCAGATGCAGAAACAAATGCTTGTGGTTTTTGTGGAATATTACTGATCGCTTCAATTATTTTTTGAGTGGTATCGATACGTGAATGGTATACCAAGTCCTTATATTTCTTAGTAAACCGTCCAAAAATAGGAACTCCTGCCAAATTCACAATTGCATACACACCCTTAAACCAATCTGGATCAAGAGTATCACGCGAAGTATCGACAATATGTGATTCTAAATGATCATGTGTAATGCGTGATGGACGAGTATCAAGTATTGATACAGTATACCCCTTTGCTAATAATTCCTGTGTTAACAGTGTTCCAACAAATCCAGAGCCGCCGGTAATAATAATTTTTTTCATGGATATAGTATATCACAAACAAAAAAACCGGCTTTCGCCGATTATACTGATTCTGATTTCATTCCAATGTATATTAAAACAACTGCATAAATTAAATGTTCATCTACAAAAGGATTATTAGCTGGCCACAATAATGCAAAATACATGAGTAGTAACATTACCGCACCTGCTAGCGATCCCCACTTTACCCATTTGTTTATCATCAGTGTCACTCCAATAAATAATAATCCAAGCATGAATAGCCAATCAACAATTAACAATCCTGATAATGTATGAAAGAAATCTACAAATGGCCCCTGTACCGCATTAGATAAAAAACCTGTGGTTGGTGACCCTCCACGAACCCATGCATTGGCAGATTTTGTTGCAAATCCCAACCCAAATGTTTTATCTAAAAATGCCCATAGAAAAACAAACCCTAATAACATTCTTGCCGCTGATAATATTACTGAACTTGAAATTATTCTTTTCATACTATCAGCATACTCCTACTATTATAACAATGCAATCTATTTTATAGATGAGCAAGTAATTTGAGTATATGGAATTGTTTTAAATTCTTTTGTAGTATCTGGGACCAACATTCCTTTTCCTTGTATTAATGGGTATCTTAATTTTTCTAAACCAGTTGCTGTTTTTTTATATATTTCTTGCTCCTTATTACTTGATCCCTCAATAATATAATCAAACACTGCAGTAATAGTATCTCCATTAATCGTACCAGTGACCGAACCGTTATACCCATTGGTCATATCTGGACCATTCTGAGTTCCCTGTTTTGTTCCAGTGATAATATTACCATTAGTGGATATGAATAACGTTTCATCTACTGCATACGGCGCTTCTGTTGTAGCAACCTGATGATAAGAATAACACGTATTAAATGTAGTGTCAGAGACAGTCGGTTCAACAGAAACCGGTTCTGCTGTAATAGTCTGTTTATTTTTTATACTCATAACAACAACTATACCGATCACTGTAAGTAGAATAACTCCAACAATAATCATGATAAATTTTTTCATATTATTTTACTTTTATTATTGAATTAATTTCAACCGTTTCTCCATTACGTATGTAATTAAAGCTGGCAATGCCTGCAATATGACCGTCTTCATACCCCATGGCCCCTGTTTTTGATCTTGGATCAATATGAATATTCATTGCATACCAAGTGCCACCCAACACTGGTTTTTCTGGTGCTAAATCTTTTATGTTATCGCGAATATATTTTTCTACAATGATTCGATCATCTAAATCTGCACAAGAAACATCAGTCATAGGAAAACCTAATGTAAATTTGTCAGGATTTTTATATACATACACACCGTCACCACGGTCAACCATTTCACCAAACATTGCCTGAGCAGTTCCTTCTCCAAATATGATCTTCAGTTGTTCTTTTACTTGCATTCCCTCTGCCATTGAATCCCACCATACATCAGCAACGCGAGCCATTGCCATTTTATCTACAGATCCAACAGTTCCTGTAAATGTTCCTACTTTTGAATCTTTTTCTGCTGGTAAATTTTTAAATTCTCCAGAAACATTATCTCCTGTAATATTTAATTTTAACCACGCACGATCATAAAATCCACGAGAAGTAGATTTTTCATAGTAAAAACATAACGGAATAGTTTTTGGTGTAGTTGTATATATTGGCGTCGCTGCAATATTTTGATTAATATCCTTATCCTTTTTTATAATGACTATAGTAATAGCAGCAATAACAATAATAATAGTAATTGATAGAATTATTTTTTTCATACCCATAGTATACCACGATTAGAAAATGTTATTTTTTAGTTTTTGCAATAATTCGTAATGTATACACATACAGTGATTCTACCTTTGTTCGTGCCCATGGGGTTTTTCGTAAAAACACCAAAGATGATTTAATACTTGGATCTGTGGTAAAACATTTTATACGTATTTTTTCACCAAGTTTTTCCCACCCGTAATGATCAACTAAAAATACTAGTATTGATTCCAGTGTTTTATTCTGTAATGGATTATTTGGTTGATCTGACATAGTTGAAATTATAACACATAAAAACCCATTCCGACCGGAATAGGTTTCTTAGCTATTTATTTAATTTATCTTGATTTCCAAGTAGAACGAATGGTTCTCCGTCTCCGCATTTTATTCGCATCAACCAATGGTTGAGTTTTCCTCAGATAACGATCCATAGAATTTTCTCTTCTTGCGATGAGTTTTCTGTTTTCTGCAGAAAGTTTGAGTAGATAAGAATTCCATAAGAATTTCTTAGCTTCGCCATGTTTATTTTCCCACTGATATCCGTTGAGAATCTCAGTCAGATAATACCCCTTTGGTTTTTCGTCTAACACGATGACTCCAAAATGTGCATAAGCTAAAAGTTTAGCCAGTAACCATTTTGGATTTGTTCGAGTATCTTTTTGGAAAAGGGTAAAGAAAACTCTTTTCCCTTTTGGATTGTTGATAATGACCGAGGGGGTTCCTTTTTCTGAATAACTACAGTCATCGTCCATTATCATAGTATGAATCCAAATCACGTACCCATTTTTATGAACATATTTGAACTGTTGTTGGGTAGCATTTTCAGGGGTTGCACGTTTTGGCATCCTTAATTCATTTTTCAACAAATTCTCAATGATTTCATCTTTTGAAACCGCCTGAAAACCTAATGCTAATAATGCTTTTTTAAACGCCTGCATTTCAGCAATAAACACCTGTCTTAATTCTTTCTCTCGTGAGTCCATTTTTTACTATTTTATTGTGTTAATTAATCTAACAAGAATATACCACATATTTCATATATTGCAAGTTTTCTTGACAAATACCCTATATACAATACCATTCGTATCAATTGTTCACCTAAAACCAAATACCATGAAAACTAAAGAATACAAGCTGGTTGCTATAGATGATGTCAGTGAAAATAAATTTGCATTTACTGCAGATAATACACAATCCGGTTCTTTTGAAACAAAAATAGATGCTTTTGTGACTATTATTGATTTACTGTATGAACACAGGATAAGACCTATGGATGCCGCACGTTTAGCTTTGGAAGTGTTAGAGCACGAGGGGTTACGGGCGTCAGAATTACATGTTTATCAATCTGAAACTCCTGGTGTACTAACCTATAAAGATGATGATTCTGATTATTATAATCTGGTAATGGACGCATGTGACATCAGAGCAAATTACGATATGATTGAAACATTTCCTGCAATTCATAGTTTTCTGGCTTTACCTACAGAACCTTATGCAATAGTAATTATAGAAAAACCAGTCTTTAGAAAAAGTAATAATGAGTTTAATATTATCATTCCCTCTTCCATAGAGTTTTACTGTAAAGAACACGGATTTGTAGTAATCACTCAATTATTTGAGGAAGGTTGTATAAATTTCTTGGAAAAAGAGAAATTATTAGAAGACCTAGATACTTTACACCTCCCTGATCAACCTTTAGAAGAGATGAACTAATATGCACAAACACCACCCGAATGAGGTGGTGTTTTTATTTTTTAAATACTATGGTAATGGTGACTTCTTCACCTGCGAAAAGATGCTCCTTTTTTCTTATAGATTTTTTAATTGGTAAAATAAATGATTTGCTTTTTATATGCGGAAAAAGAGCGGTATCCCATGATGTATCCCCAACGGTTGCAGTAATATGAACCATCCCACGAGAATACCTGTTTCGAATAGGTTCATAATATTCACGAGGAAGTGTCACGAAATACCATCCCATATCACCTGGCCATTTCCATATTTTTACTGCAATTACAATTTGCTTCATATATTAATGATTATAACCACCTCTATTGGTCACTCGGGTGAACCCAAACTGCTCTAATAATACTTTTGCCATACCAGCCCGGCTACCTGAACGACAATATACCTGGATATCTGTATCCAAAGGAACGTCAGGAAATACACCTCGCATCATTAAATCTAATTCATGATTGATTGCATCTGGATAATGACCGTCATTATATTCATCCACTGTTCTCACATCAATTAACATCATATTATTTTTTATATTTAAACTTATATAGTAATAAACCACCCCATACGATTAATAGTGCAGAATAGTTAATAATCATAAATACTGGATGAGCCCATGAAATACCCTGAGTAAATCGATAATCAGAAATCGGGAATAAAAAAGGTGTTAGATAAAATCCACCCGCGTGCGAAGGAATATCAATCAATATATGAAGCGCCCATCCTAATAATTCCCATCGAGGTCTTTTGTAAATAATTGCAATCAAGCAAAATATAACGAACCATATAACTAAACTGTGACTATACTGATAAAGCGTAGGGGCTAATCCTGTTGCAATGGTGGATCTGCTATAAACAAAACCAGTACCTATTATTAACCCATATATACTAATACCAAAAGAAATGGTGAATGCAAATAAATCTGGAAAAACTCCCCAAAACGTTGTCCAGCCAATTTTTAAAATAATTTTTTCACGTTTTTCTGCCCGACGCTTTGCAGCTCGAGCTAAAACATTTGTCCATAACGCATGTGCAAATATATCCATATCTCTACAGTATATACTTATTCAGAAAAATAAAAACAGTCGATATTAATATCGACTGTCCAACCCTAATCCCGAATTTAAGGTTGTTGTATATTTTTTTTTATTCCTAAAATACATACAGATCAACCCTAGTAAGATAATGCTGCCCCATGAGATAAACAATAGCTTACTGCTCAGACATTGATTTTTAATGTTATCAACTTGAGCACTGTCCGAATAAGCATCTACAGGTATTACATGGTCCGCGATACTGGTTGATATTAGTATTGCAAGAAATAAACTTACAAAAACGAGAATTACTAATTTCATCTTTGTGTGATAGATATCATTATTCATTTTTAACTTTTTTTTGGTTATGTGAAGTATATCATATATTATAAAATTGTCAATAATACATTATTGACATACTTTATTATAAATGTTATTTTCTGGAAAAATACCCTTATGAAAAAATCAATATGTAAAGAGCCCCAATTCCCTAAAAAACTGATAGATTCTATTTACGATGAGCTAATGTCTATAGACTCTCTTTTAGAGGAAAAACAAAACTATCGATATTTCAAATTTGATAAATTTCGAACAGAGATTCATTCTGAAATAGAACGATCAGTTGCACTGTATAACAACGAACTAAGACTTGTTGTCATCATGTTTAAATCTGGAGATTTTTATTGGAAAGACACGATTGTTGGGTGGAATCGTGCCTGGAAAAGATTTGAATCTCGAATGATATATCTAAATCAAAAAATTCAAATATTTAAAAACATATACTTCAAGAATAGCCTTATTAATTAAGGTTATTTTTTATACCCAAAAAAATACTTGACAATATTTTTATATCTGCTATTCTAGTATCAAACCAACAAACATGCGCAAAACCATAGAAATCATCGGATCTGGCTCAGCTGGTATGATGGTTTCCCATTGTATTGCTGCTGCTCTTTTAGTTCATCCTATTGTCATAGTCACTAATTCTCATGAATTAGCTCAATACAAGGAGGATATACATGTAAATGAAACACTTATACTATACCCTGCTCCGCAGGTAGAAAAAATTGTTTTTGAAATTTTTGGACCGGAAAAAACAAAACACGACGAGATGTTTACAATCTCACTCGCGTCATTAATTCACAAAAAAAACTGGTACCACCCATTGTGGAATAAACCACCTTAGGTAAGTACTATATTTCAAAAACAATCATTATAAAGGCTTAGATCCTTGCTGCAAAGCAAGGATCTTTTTATTACAAAAAAAATCCTGCATAACAGGATTTTGTAAATAAATTATGTGGCTAATACAGTATCATAAACTACCCATAATAATGCATCTATCTTTTTACATGAGAGAAAATCTGATAAATACAACTGATCATCTTTGTTGAGTAATACTAATGCTTTATATAATTCACTTAGATTGCTTTTTTCAAATGCAATATCTTTAACTATATTCCCTTTCGTATCTATTAAAAGATACGTTCCAGAGTGTTCATTCTCCCAATATAGCCAAATTCTTGTTAAAAATAATTGCTCTGAGCTACCCTCTAGGTGAATTTTGTAACAGTTAATATTAACATAGCTCATTTTTTTGTAAAAAGAAAAATAATTTACAATAGATGTTTCTTTACTTTTTACATAAATATCATAAGCGAAAAGAAGAATACTGTTCATTAATTTTAATTCCAGTTTGTAGTCATTAATAATATCTAAAAGATACAAATGCTCTAATCCTTCATTAATAAAAGTAAGAAAGACTTCTTCTTTTCTTTGGTTGCTAGTAGTATCCTCTACCAAGTTTCCATTAAAATCAATTGATAGGTAGAGTGGTGTATCCCAAAAAATATTAACCCTGACAAAAATAACCTCTTTTTCTAAAAATTCATCAAAATGAACTATTCCAGAAAAATTATTAGTACCGAATAATCTGAGAAATCCTGCAAAGCTAATATCGCCTAGTTTATACCATTGTTTACTGAGTATCATAATGTACGTTTTTGCTTATTATGCATTTATTTATATAGGTGTCAAAAAAATACCCCTTTATTAAGGGGTATTGATTATTTATTTCTCACATACAACTAATATGTATCCAGCCATACAGATTCTGGTTTTACAATAGTTATGCTTCGAGACCTGATCTTCCTTTTGACCAAAAACCTTGAAACCAAAGATTTGGCCTTGGTAACCACTCATGAATTTTTCGCAAGGCGAATACACAGTCGCAGTAAATATTTTACCTAGCTGTTGTATTTTCGGTAAAATTTCTTTTGCAGCAACATTACCAATAAATTTTGGATAATAACTGGCGGTAACCAACAATAGATCCTCTAAAATAGATTCAAATGAAATTACATCAGGGACCGACTGTTTCTTTCTGGTAAATTTGTATAGTCTTACAACCTTACCATTAATAATGAACTCTTGAACCGGCTTAACACTTACCAACCCCGATTTGTCTATATTTAAAACGTCTTGGAGTTTCTGTGGTAACGGAGGGTTCTGATGTGGTGAGAAAAAGATACTCAATCCATCGTTTGTTTGATAGGGATGCCCTGGAACACAACTATCCAAGGGCAACCGAAAACCTAATGGTTTTTTAAGGGGGGCTACTTTGCTCTGCATTGTTTTTTGTTTTTTGTTTTTTGGTTATTTTTATTAAAGAATTATTATGTGGTAATATAACACATATTGTATTAAATGTAAATAAACCACCTAGGGAAAGTGGTTTATGGTTATTCATCAAATGAAATTGAAAACAAATCCGATTGAGTACCTGAAAATGTCATACGATTGTACACGGCACGGGTTGTGTCTACATCACGTTTACAATATTCACAAATGTCATTGATTTTACCTTCTTTATAAAAATTCCACACTTCACTACCATCAATTCCTTCTTTTGGTGTCGGAATACCCAGAGCGAGTGCTACATGTTCCAAACCTACCTTTTGGCTTCCCCAATTTGACCATTCCTGCATCGTATCAAAAATAGGCATATTGCTGTAACGTGCAAACGAAAGATATTTACCCATTTCCCATGGTTTTTTGCCGAGTTCCTGAAATCGATTCCAGCTTGGTTTAACTCCTAATACAATAGATCGTTGCAACAGGAAGCGTAAATCAAAATCCATAATATTATGCCCAACAAAGAGATCAATCTGTTTTGCAACAAACCAAAAATCCTCTAGTACTTTTTTCTCGTTATCTGGGTTGCTAATCACACGAATTGCATCATCATTTACTGCATATGCAATACAGGCAATTCTACCAAAAGAACCATCAAAGGAAGTCTTTAAATAAAATTCCTCGAAAGTTTCCAATAAATCAGGGTTCTTTATTTTCTTGCGATCGTATAAATATTGTAAAGCTTCACGAGAAGATTCATCGGCTGGAATTGTTTCTATGTCAAAAAATAACTTTTTCATATAA
>CAZSCW010000003.1:0-19593 GCA_964605495.1 uncultured Candidatus Saccharibacteria bacterium | reverse complement strand
TTGATAACAACTTTTAGGGCATGTGGGTCATGCCGATACTTTATTCTCTTGGCGGGCCATGTGAGTTAAGTACCCACGACTACAAGCATTATAAGGCTTTTTTGGATGTTTTACTACTGGTCTTTTTAGGCAAGTGAGTCGATATTCCTACTATCAAATTAGGACAAAAATGGGATGAATGGGATAGTATAAAGAAAAAGAGAAAAATGATAAAATGAACGTATGATCGGACCAATCTCACGACGGACCATATCAACAAGTATGCCTGTAATTAAGGCTATTTTTTCAAGTTTAGAGATTGAAACAACAAAATATAAAGACCTTCATAAAGCAGAGACCTTCCAACTATTTAGCCTTGAGAAAGAATTTGGTATGGGCTCAATAAACAAGGCAATGACAATTATTGGTAATTGGATTGGTGATGCCCCATATAAAGCAGGAGTGATTACTTTTACAAAAAAGAAATCAGTAAAATGGAACGGGCTAATCAATATCATAAATGACGGTATTATAGCTTTTAATAATGATACAGCTTCTATTGAGATAAAGGTTGGGAAAGACAAAATTTTATACCGCGAGGTAATCGGAGAAATTCTGACAACAGATGGTCCGCTAACAGAAATGCAGTTTTCGCTTATTAAAACACTTCATCAAAATAAAGGTTTCAACCCAACCAAAGATTTAACACAAAAGATAGGATCAAAAAACAAAGAGGCTTTTTTAAAAATGCAATCAACCCTAAATACGCGGATCATGAACTTGCTACAATTACCAAGAGAACTGATTGAGGTCGAACGACAGTCTGGGTCAAGAATCGACCCTCTCTACCACCTGATATTTTCTAAAAAATAAAAAGCATCTACATAGAGTGGAAAACTCAAGAAAAAACGCACTATACAGTGCGTTTTTTCTATTTGTAACTCTACGTACACTCGATGTCGCTATTATCTAGATTTTGCAATACTAACTATGTAAACACGCGCGTTTGCATTATCAACTAATATATTAATTTTATGGATAATATACAAATTACTTACGTTCCTATCGATACACTAAGGCCGTGCGAATATAATCCTCGCAAATTTACAGACATACAAAAAACAAAACTAACAGAATCAATTAAGACTCACGGAATGGTTGATCCTATCTTAGTAAACTCATCTCCAGACCGAGCTAATATTGTCATTGGTGGAAACTTGCGGTTACTTATTTTGAAAGAGTTAGGCTTTGCAGAAGTTCCGGTTGTATTTCTTGATATTCCAGATTTAAACAAAGAGAAAGCTCTCAACATTCGACTAAACAAAACAGGTGGCGAATTTGACTTAGAGCTACTTGCTCAATTTGATGAATCATTTTTGGCGGATATTGGATTTAGCTCAGAAGAACTCGACACAATATTTGACGAGGACTCTACTAATACTGAAACCTTTGATCTTAAAAAGGAGCTAGAAAAACTTAATATTAACAATATCACTGTAAAGAAAGGACAAGTATACGACCTTGATGGGTCACGAATCATGTGCGGGGACAGCACCATTGAATCACATGTACTTAGACTAATGGGTGATGAAAAAGTGGACATGGTCATGACCGATCCCCCATACATTCTTGATTATTTAAAAGGCAAAACAAAAGCGATCGAAGGTGTGACGACAGGATTTGGAGCAAAGAAAAATCGTCGCTATTTAGAGACCGATGTTCTCCCAGATAATTTTACAGAACTATGGATGGGCAATGTTGCTAAAGTACAGAAGCAACACTTCTCAATCATTTGTTACGAAAACTGGAAAAACATTCGAACCATTTGGAATGAAATGGAAAAGTATTGGAAAGTAAAAAACATGATTGTATGGCATTTACCAAATCGAAATCAAGGGTATGCAGGAAAACATAAATTCTTTAGCAAACATGATATTGCATTATGTGGCGCATCACCTAATCAGGATATTGAGTTTAACCTTGAAACCGAAACAGATGGACTTCAAGAGGAATACGAAACGGCATTATTTGCAATATCTGGCAATCCCCACTGGGAATCATACGGGAAAGGAAAAAAGTACTGCCCAACTGATTTTATTGACTATAACGCATCTGATGAAAAATCATCTGGTCAAGGAATTATTTTCGGTACAAAACCAATTGAAATTCTCATTCCCTACATCAAAGTACTGACCAAGCGAGACGATCTCATTTTTGAGCCATTTGGAGGTAGTGGGTCAACACTCATTGCGTCAACAAAAATGAGACGTAGGTGCTACATCATGGAAAAAGTACCAACGTATGCGGAAGTAATTATTAATCGATGGGAAAAACTTACTGGCAAAAAGCGCAAATTGATTTATGAGATACCGCAAGAAGGACCAGAAACGATTTCTGGAGGAGTTGAGTAAAACAGGAAATGTCTTAACCGCATGTGCTAAAACCAAGATCCCTAAAAGTACCATATATAGGTGGCGATCTCAGAGCAAAGACTTTCAAGAGTCTTTTAATAAAGCATTTGAGGACGGTCGTGATTATATGTGTGAAGTCTCGGAGGGTGTTCTTCATAAGCACATATTTAATGGAAGTATCCGAGCTTCTGAATTTTACCTACGTCACAATAGTCCCAACTACGCACCAAAGAAATCAATTGAACCTGAACAAAAGAAAAGTGTGTTCAAAACTCTTGCTGATTTACTACGAGAAGGATTGGCTAGAAAACCAGGTAACGAAAAAGACTAGAACAGTCTAAGCTGTTCTAGTCTTTTCTTTGGTGTAAATGGTTTTTGTAACTTTTGATGTGTAGGAATATTGATCCACATTTTTACTATAAAAGCATCATCTTTATTAAACCAGTGTTTAATTCTGCGCAGAAGTGAGTACTTGTTTACTTTATGATTTTGCATTCTCGAATAAGTATATTACCGAGTTTTCCAGACACTTCTCCTTGTGCAACTACGGCTGTATTTTTCTGTAGTGATCCGACAGTTTCAATATCGCTCTTTGAGAACATACACTGAATTTGTGTGAAATAATCACTTGGATTACTTTCAATAATTATGTATGGAGTATCAACAATATCTTTTCCGATATCTTTAATAGTTCCAGAAATTTCAACAAGTTTTCCTTTGTACTTAGTATCAGCACTTACTTCATTTGCGATATATTCTTTTACCATAGCGCTTGAAGTAATCTTAATTGATTCAAGTTCTTTCTTTGTTTCAGTTTGAACTGATGATGTACTATCAGGAGCAGTCTTTGTATCTGGTGACTTATCAAGACTTGATCCGATAAGTCCAATTACAAAGAGTACACCTATTGTTGTTAAAATTGGGTGACGTTTGACCCATGATTTTCCTTTTTCAGGAATTGTTTGATTATTCATAAAACTTTAGCGGTTTTGTTTTGCTTTATGATAAAAACAGATCGGAGATAGCAAAAATCTCCCCGCCTGTTATGGTAGATTGCTCTACCCGTATCCGTTTCCAGACACGACCGCTAAAGTGACTCCAGACGAGGAGGTTTTTACACTTTAGCGGATTTGCGCCATACCCTAGAAAACATGAGCTCTGTAGGGGTTAGGTCGACTTTATTCAGATGTCAAAGCTATTATACCTCAAAAGGAGGTACTTTGGTACTTTAGCTTAATGTTGAAAAATTGTGTAGTAATTAATCTATTAATAAATTAACATCGGGATTAACCTCCTTTAGGCTATTAATAGCCGTTTTAAAATACTTCTTGTCAATTTCACAGGCAACTAAATCAAAACCCAGATTGTCACAAGCTACGGCGATAGTGCCGCTACCTAGATGAGTATCTAATATTTTATCGCCAGGCTTCGCAAACATTTTTAAAAGCCATTCATACAGCTCAACAGGTTTTTGTGTAGGATGTTTTTTATTTCTATTTTTCCTAACACTAAATTTAAATATTTTTGAGGGCTTATCAAATGAGGTCCAAGCTAACTCTGCCATAGAAAAATTATTTAAAGATTCTGGTTGAACCTTATCCCATACTACAAAACATTTATTATATTTATTTTGTGTCCATAAAAATCCAAAATAATTACCTCCCCATACTATTTGATTTTTAGAAACACGAATTAATTCCTTGAAAAAAGTATCGTCTGGCTTAATATCCCATTTTGAGTATTCATCCATATTAAACTTACGATCACCCCCCCTTTTTGTTTTATTGAGAATACCATATGGTGGGTCAACAATTGCTATATCAAAAAACTTGTCTCCATATCGAGACATTAGATTCATATTATCCTCGTTTGTAATTATTATTTTATGTTTCATATAGAATGAGATACAGAAAATCTTTCGAACGTTAAATCAGATATATGCTTACTTACATCTTTACCTAAATTATTGATTACAATATTATCAATATCTGCATAGTCAATTTCTCGTATATCATTATCAATATGATTATACAAATACTCTGAAAAAGTACTTGCTCTAATAATCACAATAGGAGTGGTTTTTATATCATTCAAAACCGCAGGAACATAACGAGGTGTGACCACTATGGTATATTCTCCACCTATCTTATTTCTGTGCTCTGCAAGTCGTCCTGCATTTATTCCAGACAATTTATTTTTGGTTGACTTTGCATCAACTGAAAACTTAATTTTTCTCGTAAGATATAAGCATTCTAGGTCTGCATTTCCTGCACCCCCTATCTTTCTGGCTTCAATATTAATAAACATATTAAAACCTTCTGTTAAAACATCTTCAAAAAGATAAGCTTCTGCCCCCTCATTATTATTTGAATATTGATCTATCATTTTCGCTAAACCTAGCAATTGATATTTGATATCATTAGAACTTTCTCCAATTTCTTCAAGTAGACTTTGTGGGTAGAAATTATAAATCTGCTTAACTACATCAATCCGCATTAATTCAGGATCATTGAGTAACAAAGGGATTTGTTCTGCTGGAAACTCAATTAAAAGTTTTCTTGAAAGATTAATAACGTTTGAACTTATTTTTACTGTATTTTTAGTTACTTTTCTGTAAGTGCTTTTCCCATGTAATAGCTTACCAAAAACCTCTCCTTTCTTTTTATCAAAAATACCCGCCAGTGAAAGAAGCTCAGAAACATAATAATCCCATTCATAGATTGAATTTACATAAGTATGCTCATCTTTCTTCAAGAGGGCTAAAATATCACTTTCATCCAAACTTCTAATATGTAAAATATCTGAAACCAGTTTTTCATATGATTCAGAATCAATCTTTTCTGTAAAAACCACACTAAGAGCAACTTCATAAGGAAAGAGTTCTCCACCTAGGCGGTCGTCAAGTAAGAGCTTAAAAATCAATCGGAAAGGATAAAGCTTAAAATCTGAAGCTGTTCCACCATGCGGGTGCTCGTATTGCATTCCCCAAAGCATTGATAAAAATATTTTAGTTTTTTTATCTGAATCATCGATATGTTTTAGAAACAAATTTCCTAGTGGACTAAAAAGAAAGCGGTCCTGTCCTTCAATTTTATCTTTATACCCAAACATATAGTATGCTAATGTATTGATTCGATGATTGATCGAATCCAGGGGGAGTTCGGGGTTTCTTTCTTTATAGAAATTTAATTCTTTTAACTTTTTTAATAGCTGCAACTTACTTTCGCGATCAATAGAAGCCTTTGTAAAGTACTTCAAATTAGCTGCCACGGCAGTTATTAAGTCGAAGTTATTTGTGTGGCGATATAGAATCCACTTTTTTCTTTCAATTCTATATGTCATAAGTTGATATCTTGTAAAACACTTTTTACAAGCAAAGGTGGAACACACTCACCTAAACACTTTCTAATAAGAGTTTCTGAGGTGTCTTCTGGTATTGGAAAATTCTTTGGCAATGAACTCAGTATCATAAGTTCTAGTGGTGTCAGGACTCTAGCATCAGAGTAAGTGCCATTCTTTTGCTTTCTGCCGGGATGAACATTTAGTTGAGAACTAATCGCATCATTTCGCATTGTAATTGTCGGAGACGGCTCATTCCATAAAATTCTTCTGTATGTAGTATTGTACCCCTTTATTCTTTCTCCGTTTTCTTTTTTAGGGAAATTGATTTTATTTTCAAAAGCAGATTTTCCTGTTGGGGTGTTTTTCATCCATAAAATATGCTCTTTGGAATGATTGCGGGCAAAATGCCATTTTATTTTTGATACTTCCCCAGCCTCAAGACTTGGTAAAAAACCAATAGCATCCTCAACAGAGATTTTATTCTTCTTTTTTGGCCATGGCCAAACAATATCTTTTTTATACGCCTTAACAAAAGCACGAAGTCTTCTTTGAGGAACACCAAAATCTGAAGCATCAAGAACCGCACTTTCAATAATATAGTTAGGGCCGAGTTCTTTTCTTAATATATCTTCTATATCACAAAAGGAACCCTTATATGGTAATTTAATCTTTAGAAAGTTTGGAACATTTTCAAAAAGAATAATTTTGGGTTTTTTTATCTTTATTAATTCAAGCGCCCTAAAAACAAGATGATTTCTATTATCGTTGTGCATAGTGGCAATTTCGCGATTTTTACCAGCAATACTCATACCTTGGCATGGTGGTGTAGCAATAACCATATCAACATTACCACTTTCTTTCACGATTTTATTGAATGTTTCTTTTGTTAAAATATCTCCACAGATCATTTTTGTCTGTGGGTATATTTTTTGATATAAATCAGCCCTGTCTTTTAAGAGTTCATTTGCCACCACAACATCAATATTTAAACTTTCAAGAAAAGCCTCTCCGATCCCTGCACTTGAAAAGAGTGATATTGCAGAAATTTTATTTTTTAAAGCTTTTTTCAACATAATTACATTTTACCAGAAAATAGAATAAGTTGGTAGACTTTATACTCGTTTTCTGTCATTGATGGTGTATATGATGAATGATCAAAAACAAGTCAAATACTGCCTTTACGCGCGTAAATCAACCGAATCTGAGGAACGACAGGTACTTTCTATAGATTCTCAAATAAAGGAAATGCTACAGCTAGCTGAGCGGGAAAATCTCGAAATTGTGACTATGAAGCGAGAAAGCCACAGTGCTAAAGAAACTGGACAACGACCTGTATTTAATGAAATCGTTCAAGAAATCTCTGAGGGTAAATTTAATGGAATACTCACATGGGCACCTGATCGTATATCTAGAAATGCGGGTGATCTTGGGCGGATTGTGGACTTGATGGATGCAGGAAAATTACTAGAAATACGAACCTTTGGTCAAAAGTTCTCAAATAACCCGAACGAAAAATTTCTCCTCATGATTCTCGGATCACAAGCAAAACTAGAAAATGATAACCGAGGAATAAACGTAAAGCGAGGATTACGAACTCGAGTTGAAATGGGTCTCTGGCCAGGTGTAGCACCACTTGGATATCTGAACCAAAGAGAATTAGATAAAAAGTGCCAGATGAAAATAGATCCATTACGAGCGCCTGTTGTGAAAAAGATTTTCGAAAAAGTAGCGTACGAAAAAATGAGTGGTCGCAAGATATATAATTGGCTTCGCTTTGAAGCCAATTTTTATACCCGAGGAAATAAACCCCTCACCCTAGCAGGAGTATACAGAATATTAGAAAGCCCGTTCTATTACGGAATGTTTGAATATCCAAAAGATAGTGGCAATTGGTATCAAGGGAAACATGAACCATTGATTACAAAAGAATTATTCGACCAAGCACAAACACAATTAAAGCGCGATAATATACAACGAGAAAACAAAGAGTTCGCATTCACCAAGTTGTTCACTTGTGGTTACTGTGAATCTGGAATATCTGCAGAAGAAAAATGGAAACAACTTAAAGATGGTACGCATACAAAATATATCTACTATTCATGTAGTCGAGCAAGAGATCGAAATTGTAAAAACAAATACATTCGTGAGGAGGAATTAATCACTGAAATGTTAAAAATACTCGATGAAGTTAATATAAACGAACTTGGTATGAGACAGAAATTGGAGGATGAAATTGCTCGATTTAATATATTCCAGAGATCTGTTCTTGGTACAACAGTAAAATCAAACAAGGATCTTGTAACTGATATTCGTAACTATGCAAAATATATTCTGAAAGAAGGAACGGTTACTGAAAAACGTGAATTGCTCGCGAATTTAAGGAGTAGAATTGTCTATAAAGATAAGGAATTAACACTTGTCTAGAAATAAGCTTTCTCAATCGCTTTTTCAAGCATGTTATATACAACACTCATCTCATCTTTAAATTGGTCAAAAGATATTTCTTCTGAAACTTTAATTGCATAGGCAACTTTTTCACTATCAGGAATGGCACCCTTTGCTTTATTCCAATTTTGAGGATAAGACTCTTCAAAAGATTCATATGGCAATATATGAATATGATCTCCGTCTTGAAGCCATGGGTGAGCCCTACGAAATGCTTGATAGTGCGTATTCTGATCAGGATTAGGTTTATCAAGCAAAAAAACAATCTTGTCTCTGTATACTCCATTTGTTAGAAGCGGTGTATAACATTGATTAATTGCGTGATATAACTCTTTCTGTTTTTCAGTGTCCCCACGAGCAAATATTATTTTTATACCATTACACTTCTTGTTGTCACTGTAAAATCTTTTTACTATTCCTGAAAGGAATTTTTCCTCAGATTGACCTTCGACAATTACAAAATTACTAGGTAGCAATAGATCGCTTGGACTTCCTCCAAGTAGTTGATAAATTGAATCTAATCGCTCTTGTGGCTCAACTACCTCTAGTATCTGAGATTTACCGTCAACTTTTTTAACAGAGAAAATCTTTTGATTCTCATATTCTTCATTTGCAAATATAGATGAATGAGTATTAACCAAGACCTGTCCTCCATTATCTACAATATCCCTAAGTGCATATTTTAGAGATCTTTGGGCCGAGGGATGAAGGTGCAGTTCTGCTTCATCGATCAAAAAAACAAAGTTTCTTGCAATACCATTCTCCTTTCTATAATCAGCATAGGCCTGAATAATAGCCAACATGATAGCTCGCTGCATACCGTCTCCCTTATTTTCCGCTTTTGTTTTTATTCCATCATTAACCTCAGTTTCAAAACCTTTTAACATCTCTTCTAATTTAGGATCTTGAATTTTAAAATTAATAGTTGTATTTTCAGAAAACTGCTTTTGCAAGTAAAACTCAACTTTTTCTTCTAGATTTTGAATAGAGTTTCTAAACACTGAACCTTGTGAATTAAATAATTCATCAAATAGTTTAAGAAAGTCTTTATATTTTGGGTCATCTTTAACAACATCTGATAATACACCAGACAGCATTTCAGCGATTGGACTCTTTGATTTAAACCCTGAAACATCACCTAGTCTAATTCTCGTCGTAACATATTCAATTTTAGGCAAGAAATAGTTAAGAGCTGAATCAAGTCCTCTTGGATTACCAACGATCCATCAAGTCTTCACGATCATAACATTGACCTCCATGCAGTAACCGGCCCAGGAGGTGGAGCAACTATTAGTCATGTATCCCCGGGAGAAACGAAAGTGTTTCAATGGAAAGCATTAAATCCTGGCTTGTATGTGTATCACTGTGCTATGCCAAATGTCTCAACACATAATTCACATGGACAATACGGTATGATTCTCGTTGAGCCGAAAGAAGGTTTTTCAAAAGTAGATAAAGAGTTTTATATTATGCAAGGAGAGTTATATACAACAGGACAACTTGGCAAAAGAGGACTTGTTCCGTTTGATTCTCAGGCACTTCTCGATGGAAATCCTAACTATGTAACCTTTAATGGAAAGGTAGAATCTATTCCGCGAATGCATGCAAAGGTTGGTGATAAAATTCGTATGTATGTCGGAAATGGTGGGGTAAATCTCATCTCATCATTCCATGTGATTGGTGAAATATTTGATACAGTGTATCCAGAAGCAAATATTGGTGGATCAGTTGAACATAATGTACAAACAACTGCAGTACTTCCTGGTGGTGCAAGTATTGTAGAATTTACCGTTGATGTTCCGGGGAAATATTTATTAGTTGATCATGCGCTCGCACGAATGAACAAAGGTGCATGGGCGGTACTCGAAGTTACTGGAGAAGAAAATCCTGAAATATTCAAAAGTATCACAATGAATAACGACGTATCAATGGAAAATATGAATCACTAATTAATTTCAAAAAACACGAGAAATTCGTGTTTTTTGATTAAAACATAATATATGATATAATAGGTATGTATGAATAATAAAAATATATTTTTAGGAATTGCAGCATTAATAGTAATTATTGGAATAATTGTTTTTTCTGGAAAAAATAACAAAGATCAAGTAACTGAAACTCCTGATCTTGGTACCGCTATAACATTTACTAGTCCAACATCGACAGAAAAAGTTTCTGTTGTATTTGATACAGAAAAATCAACCGCAACACTTAACGGACTTGGTTATGATGATCTGGTACTTGATTCGGCAGTATCTGCGTCTGGTGCGCGCTATGAAAACAAAACAGAAAATATTGAATTATGGAATCGTGGAGAAGGTGTCACTATTTCAAAAAACGGACAAGAAATTTTTTCAGGAAATGTAGGCGGTCAATCTGATACTGACAAGCTCACCGCGAGTACTTGGGTATGGCAAGCTTCTACTGTTGGCGATGAAGTAATAGAACCAAAAGACGAATCTTTCACGATAACTTTTAACACACAGGACGGTACTATGAATGCTACTACTGACTGTAATGCTGTGTTTGGTCCATATACTGCTCAAAATAATACTTTAACATTTGGAGCGCTCGGTATGACACTTAAATTCTGTGAAGGATCACAAGAAAATGTCTTTGCAGAACATTTAGGTAAAGTAAAATCTTTCTCTTTTAATGGATCAGGTGCATTGGTACTCGAACTTGATTCAGGAAATGATACAATGTTGTTTGGAAAAAAATAAGAATTATACAAAAACACACGATTATGTCGTGTGTTTTTGTATATAGAAATATTTTCAATTTTGGCGGAAGTGGTGAGATTCGAACTCACGGACCCTTTCGAGTCGACAGTTTTCAAGACTGTTGATTTAAACCACTCATCCACACTTCCAGTGTTCTTCGAGTGAAGTTCCTCCATAATAGCAAAAAAACCCTAAAATGCAAGACCTTATATATTCTGTATCAATGCCGGATTTTATGTATACTGGTCATATGAAATACATGGGAATTGATTATGGAACAAAGCGGATTGGAATTGCGGTGTCAGACGATGGTGGAACGATCGCGTTTCCACGAGTAGTGATCCAAAATACACCAAAACTTTTTGCTGAATTGCTGGATATTATAAAGTCTGAATCTGTGGGTGAAATCGTGGTTGGAAAATCTATGGATCAGGATGGAAACCGCAATATTGTGATGGATGATATTGATGCATTCGTAGAGGAGCTCGAGCAACTGACAAAGCTGAAAGTTCACATGGAAGATGAACGATTCACATCGCATTTTCTAAAAAGCTTTGATTTTACAAAAAGTATTGAAAAGCCAATTTCGCGTGACCGCAATAAAAAACAAAATGGAAATGCGATTGACGCACAGGCTGCAGCGAGTATTTTGCAGAGGTTTTTAGAAGGGAATAAAATGTGATAGTATCAAAGCATATGAAATACGTAACATACGATGAATTTAAAAAGATGGATATTCGGATCGGAACCATCCGACATATTGATGAGATAGAAGGCGCGGACAAGCTCTTGAAATTTCTGATCCAATTTACAGAAGAATTAAAGACAGAGGATTTTGAAATGCCTGACGGAACAGTTGTTCCTGTACGACAAATCCTTTCAGGAATTCGTGAATATTATCCGGATTATAATGAATTGATTGGGAAACAAGTGTTGTATATTGTGAATTTAGAACCACGAACAATTCGGGGATTTGAAAGTAATGGAATGTTACTGGCAGTTGGCGAGGGCGCTCCAGTGTTTCTGATCCCAGAAACACCAGTTGATCCAGGTAGTGCGGTTAGATAATAAAAAATACCAACTACAACGTTGGTATTTTTTATTTATTTCATGGTATACTTTTTGTATCTATGGCACTACTTACTCGAACTCGTGATTCTGTTGCATGTACAATCGACGATCGATTTGTTCGTTTTTTTCATGCTTCAAAAACTGGTAAAAAAACAGAATTAAAAGCATTTTTCAGCGAACGAATTGCTGATCATTTATTTAATGAATATAATGAATTAATTGTGGATGAAACATTAGTTGCACGGTTGCAGGAAACACGAAAAAAATATGGATTTTCAAAAGTACATCTGGTTATTCCAGATCGATATATTACTGTATTTCACACCGTTGTTCCACGAACAGTGTTCGGTGGCGGATCTAAAAAAACATTACAACAGAGCATTGAGCGATATTTGGAAAAATTATTAGTGGATCACCCAGAATTTTCAGCACATGACATGATTGCTGATTACGAGGTAATCGGAGAAACGATTGATGGATATGATGTGCATGTGTCAGTGGCGCGTCCTGGACAGTTCCGACATATTCCAGAGTTGTTTGAAGCTGCAGGATTTGTTATTGATCATATTGATATTTCTAGTTATGCTATCCATCGTTTGGTAAAAAATATTCACGGTGAATCAATGTATGGAACGATCGCTATAGGTGCACATACGACTTATGTTAGTATGGTGCAAAAGGGGCAAATTCTTGCATCATCATGGTGTTCTGTGGGAAGCGATGATTTGATTAAAACCCTCCAAGAAAAATTAAAAATCACTCGATCTGAAGCTGAAAAAATTATTCATGAGTATGGAATTTTACACATGCACCCCGATAAAGAAGTACTGGGAGCACTGTTGGCAGTTATGAAACCGGTAATAGAAAGTATGCAACAAGTTCAGATTGCATGTTCACCAGAAACTTATCAGCATGCATTTTATCATGGTGATGCAAATTATTTTTATATGTATGGAATTGGTGCATCAATTTCCGGAATTGGACAATATCTCGGTGTGAAAACTAATGCGCGGATTCGTCCAATTGATATTTTACCAACAGAATTTATTGATGAACAAATTATTGTGCAAATTCCGGTCGAGGTATTACCATTATATTTACCAGTAATGGGTACCGCTCTTAATTATTTAGTTGAATAACATATTAGAATATTATTATGGAACTACCACAAAAAAATTGGCATGAAAAAGATTTAGATACACGAACCTGGGGAGAAAGACTTGCTGATCAAGTTGCAGAGGGGATGGGATCATGGAAATTTATTATTATTCAAACTTTAGTGGTTGCTGCCTGGATGACAGGAAATGTTATTGGAGTAGTGTATCATTGGGATCCATTTCCATTTATTTTACTCAATCTATTATTTTCAACACAGGCAGCATATGCCGCACCGATCATCATGATGAGTCAAAACCGACAGGCTGATCGTGATCGTGCACAGGCAACAGCAGATTACGAAACTAATATTCGAGCAAAAGAAGAAATTGAAGAATTACAGGAAAGACTTGCCCGAATAGAGGATCAAAAATTAGACGAAATTCTTAGAATTTTGAAACAAAAATAAAACCACCTGTAGGTGGTTTTATTTTTGTTTCTTTTGTAAAGCTGCTTTTACAAATGCATTAAAAATTGGATGTGGTGACAATGGTCGTGCCAGAAATTCTGGGTGGAATTGTACTCCAATAAAAAATGGATGTATTTTTGTTGGAAGTTCAGCAATTTCCATTAATTTTCCGTCTGGGGATGTTCCTGAAAATATTAATCCGTGTTTTTCAAGCTGAGCAAGATATTCGTTATTTACTTCGTATCGATGACGATGACGTTCCATAATAGAATCTGTACCATATGCTTTTTCTGCAATGGTTCCTTTTTTAAGTACTGCAGGATATTCACCTAACCGCATTGAGTTTCCATAACGATTTTCGGCTAGATGCTTTTTCTGATCTAGCATAATGTCGATAATCGGATGGGGTGTTTTTGGGTTTACTTCTACCGTATGTGCATCTTTTAATTTTGCGACATGTCGTGCAAATTCAACAACTAATAATTGCATCCCATAACAAATTCCAAAATACGGGATATTATTTTCTCGAGCAAATTTAATTACATTAATTTTACCCTCGATACCACGTGATCCGAATCCTCCGGGAACTAAAATTCCATCAAATTTTTTCAACTCTTTTACTTTTTTAGGGTCTCGTTCAAAATCAAATGCGTTGAGCCATACCAATTCCGGTTTTGCGTCCTGGCAATATGCTGAATATTTTAAAGCTTCGATTACCGATAGGTAAGAGTCAGCTAGTAAGTATTCACCTGTTTCAAAATATTTACCAATGATTGCAATACGAACTGGTTTTTTTGCAGTGTGAAACTTTTTAGTAAATACCTTCCAAATACTTCCATCGATCGTTTCTTTTTTCAAATGAGGTAATTCCATCATTTTTAACAATTTATCAGTGAGTCCTTCACGGTCAAAATTTTCTGGCACATCATACACGCTGGATACATCAGGTGCTGAAATCACGCGATCAATAGGAATATTACACATGAATCCAATTTTTTCTTTTCGTTTTTCATCCAATACTCCACTGGATCGTGCAATGATAAAATCTGGTTGGATACCTGCACTGTTTAATGTACGAACAGCCATTTGTGTTGGTTTTGTTTTCATCTCACCTAGTTTCCCAGGAATTGGTAAATACGAAACAACACCAAAAAATACACGACGAGGAATAGTAAGGTGCATCATACGTGCTGCTTCTAAAAACAGCATACTTTGATATTCACCAATAGTTCCACCAATTTCAACAATCACTACATCAGCCTGGGCTTCTTTTTGTGCAAATTTAATACGATCAATAATTTCAAGAGGGATGTGAGGAACTACCTCTACACATTTTCCACCATACTCTAAATTTCGTTCACGATTAATTACTGATTGATACACACGACCTGTGGTCATGTAGTTAATTCGAGTTAGTTCACGATTTAAAAATCGCTCATAGTTACCCATGTCTTGATCTGTTTCATCACCGTCCTTTAATACGAACACTTCACCGTGTTCGGTTGGGTTCATAGTTCCTGCATCAACGTTGATATACGGATCAATTTTAAGTGCAGTAACTGTTAATCCTCGGTTAGTTAAAATGCGAGCAATGGATGATGCGGCAATACCTTTACCAACACCAGAGATAACACCACCTACAATAAAAATATAGCGTGGGTCGCTCTTTTTTTTCTGAATATTTTTTTTAGTCATACTCGCTACGTAAAAATCGAGAAGCCTCGAATTATGAATAATATGGTTTGAGGAGATTTTACTGTCCTATAAATTCATGGTCTGAATTTACCAAGGAAAGTGCCCAAAAAGATTATAACATGGAACACACTATCCTCGTAAAGGATATTTTCAATACAATTATTTTTGATCAGATTGTCTAGATGTGATACTATTATTTTATGAACAATCTCGGGCTACCTAACAGATTTCTCCATCCTGCTCCTGAAGGAGATATTGCTGCGCTTCCTGAGAACGCAGTAAATAAACCAAAAAGTCATGCAGAAGTTCTCTTTATTAAAAACATAGGTGGAGGAAATCTCTATGAGGCACTTTTAATATTAGAAAATAACAACCTTTCGAGAGATTTGATTATTGAACCAGAACTTCTTACAAAAATTAATGAGTCTATAGCCAGAGATTTGAGTAACCCGGAACAGGGAATTAGTGCATTAGGATTGATCGATGCGTACGGACTTGAAAGTCATAAGAAGGACATCATCAAGAAAGCCATCGAAACTAGTCTAAGAAGAATGGATAGAAACTCTTATTCGAGCAAGCCGGATATTGATTATGGTTATATTGCATCATTGAAGCAATTGGCTGAAATAAATGATGAAGAATTTACAATGATTGTCACGCAGTTTGTCCAGAATATTCTCATTAATCATGTATCGATCTGGGAGGAAGTCATTAAAAAGCTCGAGGAGCACCATTTTATCAGTCATGACCAAGTTGTAGTTGTCGCGCCACAGGCTGTAAAAGTATGTCTTGATAATGGAAAACCAGAATATGCTGTTGGAATCGTAAAGAATCTTTTAGGTGATAGTGGTGCCGTGGGGCAAGAAGAACTAATGCGTGCGGGGCAGGCAAAAATTCTCAATGAAATCAAAGGTGCTTCGTACATGAGTATGTATACGATTGAGAATACCCAGAAGGAATATTTGATTCCTGATGATTTTTTTAAGTCTCCTGATGTTCAAAAAGCCCTCCAGGATCGATATATAAAAGAATTGCAGGAAGCGGATATAAAGACCGCTATAGAAATGGTAGAGAAATTTTCTGTTGATATTGCAAGTATTGACCAGAGGGTTCTCGAAGAGGCTCGTATCCGTTGTCTGGAAAATTGTCAGTACAAAATTTTGTATAGCAAGGACGCAAAGGACTTTTACGGAAGAGATCATGCATATCTCCGCGAAGTTGCTGATTCAATTGGATATAAAGACGATCCTTTTGAGCTTTTGAAATTGCGTGTTCGTGCAAAGGAATATATTAATTCACAGATAAGAAAAGGGGAAAAGTTAGAAAAGATAACAAAACTGATTCAGCTCTATCATATCGACAATACATTTATCTCATCATTTGCTTCCTTTCATGCAAAGGATATTCTTTTGGAGAAGGATAAAGAGAATCGACCCAAGTTTCGATTGGAACCACCAACAAGAATACTTGAAGATTTTGATTCTTTGGGTGTTGATTACACACAGCTGGCAAACGACCCTGACTTTATTGATGCGTTGGATCGTTGTATCAGACATGGGTGGTCGGGTGGTATGAACGAATGGGGTTATATCTATCCGGTATTGTTCCTGTACAGAAAGGGTCTCATTAACGATGAGTATATATCAACGAGGAAGCGGACAATCAAGGAGATACTCAACGAAGAATTATCGAGGGTCAGCATTAGAAATGACGATTTTGAAAAATTTGAAAAAGAGGCTGATTATATAATAGAAATGAAAGAGTTGTTCAAGGTAGAAGACCTTTCACATGGAGAGCAGAAAGCGATCAAAAAATTGGCAGAGAGAAAGAGGTTTACTTATATACGTTGGCTGAAAGAACGTGCTGGTATCAGCGATGCTAAAATCACTGTCGCAATAGTGGATTTGATTGACGATCTGATGCGCTCGAGTTTGAATGAAAATTTTGACAAATACCTTTCAGAAATGATTGTTGTTAAACGTGAATTTGACATTCCTTATAGTATGATTGCCGATCAGGTCAAGAAAAGGATTGAGAGTGATGTTGATAAGTTCAGTATCAACAAACTGGTCAAACTTCGTATGGGGTTATCAATGTCGAAAAGTGACTTTGAGGATGTTGTGGACACCTATGTGAAGAAGGTGTTTGAAAAAGATCTACCATCCTACGACACAACTACAGACCTGGATCAAAAGCTCGAACGGGTGAAGAGAAGACTTGCATCACTCGGACCCGAACTTGATGTAAAGGTACACGAATTTCTGGTTAAAAAGCTGTCGCATCTCGTCATCAAGTTCGAATATTACGGTCCTTCAAAGAATACTCTTAATAGCGATGTGACGCAGGAATACATAAAGAAGTACAATCTGGGTCCGGACGATATCCAGCAAGCCATTTTGACCACGCTCATTGACCAGGCATCGCACAATAACATGGACCGTGTTGCGGAAATGATAGAAATGTTTGAGGTGGGTAGGGAGATTTCAAATCATCCTAAAGTAATCCAGGGATTCTATCAACACGTAGTCACAGAGATCGACAGGAATAATGATATTGACGGTGTTGTATCTCTTGGAAATAAGATTGGAATTGTGTTTGAGCCTCAAAAAATTGTTGAGAAGGTTCCAAGGATTAAAACTTTTCAGGAACGACTATTCAAACAATATCCAAATTTCCCTAAAACGTTTCCAGCGTCGCTGGAAGAAGTAATAATGGCCGCGCAGCTTTCAATGGACACAAGTTTTTGGGACACGATCAATAAGTATCCTTTCCTAGGAGACACAATCATTGCGAATCCAAAATTCTCACGAAAACTTATCACCTATTTCCACAATTTCGACGACCTATCTAAGGAAAATATAGCTCTTTTGTATGAGATAAAAAAGATCATTTTACAAGAATATCCAAACATAGATCAAGGTTCGGCGGAATTCCGTGAGAAGGTGCAGAAAGATCTTTATATATACAAAAAAAATAGTGTAATTCTGCAAGGTCTACAAGACAAAGGTGTTAACTTGGATCAATGGCTCGATTATGATGCGGAGGTTTCGTTCACTCTTGGAAAGGAGCAAACAGTTAAGTTTGGTGATGCTGTTAGAACGCCGGTAGAGCGCATCGGTGAAACTATTTCCAAGTATACAGGAGTCGTAAAGGAAGGATTGAGACATTATCAGCCTGAACTCCAATCAGTACAAGTTGTTGTTGATGATATAGCAGAATTGGACAAGAAAATTGAATCGATGAGAATCGAGCTTGAGAAAGCAACAGGCGCACATAACCCACTCAAGGTTGCCGGAATAGAGAAAGGAATCGCATCGCTTTTGTCGAAAAAGGAAAATCCCAAACAAATTGCCGTGTGGGTGAAGCTTACTAATGATCTTGCAGCATTGACTCAGGTGGGTAATAAGGTTATCGAACTTCAAGATAATATCATTAAAATTGAAGATGAATCAGCGAAAGTAGAAGTATTCGATTTACCTGTACGTGAAAAACGCAAGGAGTTGCACAAGTTTAAAGAAAAACTTAGCACATTACAGGAAGAATTTAAAAAAGAAATAAATACTCTCGAGCTTCGAATGGATAAATTTCAGAAGCAATTACCTGAATTACTTATTCCTGTTATCGGTTCCGAACGAACAGGGTCAGTCATGCAGGAAATTGGACAGGAAACACAGGAAGTTCTCGATCACTACCAAAGTGATTACTCTACTCTTAGGAGGCTCTTTAACGAGCAGTGGGGCGAATCCATTAAACTTGAGGGTAGACCAATGCGTATACAGGTATGGTCCCGAGATCCTGACATGGATCTCTACCTCGGAAACTATACTGATTGCTGCATTCGCATCGATAGTACCCATATGGGAAGTGAGTCAACTATTGCCGATTATATGACTGATCTTGGTATGCAGGTAGTGCAGGTTATTGATGAAAAAACTGATGAGCCAATTGTTGCAGCGTGGTTGTTCGTTGGACAGGATGAAAGAGGAAATCCTGCATTGGTTATCGACAATATCGAGGCAAACACTGATTATTCCGAAAAATTTAGATCACAGCTGCAACAACAGGTGAAAGACTATATCCGGGAGTATGCTAAATCTTCTGGAATTAATAAAATCGTACAAGGTCAATCAAATAATGATTTAGTTGTTGCACCAATGGATGGTAATTATATTAAAACTGGAGGTTACAACCGTAAAGATGGATATTATTTAGAAGGAGAAGGAGATATAGATGACGACGACGATGATCATCTATATGAACAAGATTACGACGAATATGATGATGGAGAATATAATAGAAGATATTAATCAATAAAACCACCAATTGGTGGTTTTATTGATTATCTAACACATTGTTTCTGTTG
>CAZSCW010000002.1:18063-19833 GCA_964605495.1 uncultured Candidatus Saccharibacteria bacterium | reverse complement strand
TTTTCTGAGATTCCTTGATAGCATGTGGCCAGTTTAATCCGTCCAGATCATCAATCAAACGATCTGCATATTTAGTAATACGTAACATCCATTGTTCCTGATTACGCTGTACCACGTCAGATCCGCACCGTTCACATTTTCCATCGGTAACCTGTTCATTTGCGAGCACTGTCTGATCCTTTGGGCACCAGTTTACTGATGTTACTGCGCGATATACCAAATCATTTTTTAAAAACTGATTAAACATCCATTGTGTCCATTTGTAATATTCTGGATCACAGGTTACTACTTCGCGTGACCAGTCAAACATAGTTCCCATACTACGCAATTGTGTACGCATAGAATCCATCTGTTCATAGGTTAATACTTTTGGATCAGCGCCGAGTTTGATCGCTGCATTTTCTGCAGGAAGTCCGAACGCATCAAAACCAGTTGGGTACAATACATTAAAACCTTTCATTCGTTTATATCGCGCAAGGATATCGGGTACCGCAAAAGCATACCAATGACCGACATGAAGATTCCCCGATGGATATGAAAATTCTACCAATGTAAAATAATTTTCTTTTCCTTCAATAGTGTCTGGTGTAATATAAATACCCTGTTTTTCCCAGGTTTTTTGCCATTTTTGCTCAATATCCTTATGGTCGTAATTTTTCATATTGTCAGCACTATAACAAAAAACCCTCGAAAAATCGAGGGTTTATATTATTTTTGCTCCACTATAATCCGGATCAATTGAATCCTTCCTAATCGATCAAGATAATCATCGGATTTAGAATTTTCTATATCTGTTTCCATTTTCTTTAAATGATTCAGTAACGTATTCATTTCCGGAAACTGTAATTCACCAACAGCAATTTTTGGCAATGGTACTAAATCGTATTTTTTCTTTAAAAAATTAGTAAACGTTAATATATATACATTTACCTCATCGATTTCTTTTAGAAACACATATTCATTTGGAGATGATACAATATCCCGAAAGCCTGTGAATTTTGGTTCTTGTTTAGTGTATTTTTCCAAATTCCAAAGAAATAGTGAATTTCTGTACAGGTGCGCATTTTCTCTTGTTAGTATTACTTCAATCATTTTGGTTATTTATTTGTTCTTTATGATAGTAACATAAAAATATAATTATGTAAAGTAATAAAAATAACCTAGCGTCCTAGGTTATTCAAATTCACCAATAAGAGAAATTTCCGTCTCTAACTGGTAACTTGTTTTATTAAAAACAGTTTTTTGAATTAATTCAATTAAATTTTTCACATCAGCTGCTGTTGCAGAACCTGTATGGGTAATAAAATTTGCATGTTGTTTTGAGATCGTCGCTCCTCCTATTGAATACCCTTTCAATCCAGAATCTTCGATTAATCGACCAGCACCAACATCTTTAATTTTTTTGAACACAGAACCGCATGAAAATTCAGTTTGATATGGTGGGTGTTTCTCATTACGCCAGGCAATATTTTGATCTCTCACCCTTATTACAGAATCTGTGGATTGTTTTAAGATAAACGTAGCTTCCAGTAGTACTAAATCATTATTATGCAAAACTGACGCATCATACCCAAACTCCATTTCTTTTTTAGAAATAGGTTTTATTTTATCTTCTGATTTACTGTAAACATGTCCATGAGAAAAAATCTCTTCAATGAATACTGTTCGTTTTCGATCCGGTGATAAAAAATGAAGATTCTGCCAGAGAGCTCCACCAATAGTGCTGGGAATACCTGCAAAATGTTCAAACCCCGAATAGTTCTTTTTTAC
>CAZSCW010000002.1:0-17963 GCA_964605495.1 uncultured Candidatus Saccharibacteria bacterium | reverse complement strand
TGAGTATAGCACCGTAATAGTAAAACACAAGATTACTCTTGTGTTTTACTATTAATACATTTTATTTTCTTCATCATGCAGTACAACACCATATTTTTCTGCCTCACGGTGTAGCACGTTGCGCAATCGCTCAAATCCGATTTCCTTATAACTACTCGTTTCGAGTGTTATATTTCGAGATTTCGCATATTTCATTATTTCCTCAATCAGTTTTGATGCATATCCTTTTTCTTGGAATTTTGGATCGACCGAAACAAAGCTTACCCAATATTTTTTTGAACCTTTTTCAGATTGATGAAGCTGTGCCAATCCAACAATTTCATTTCCAATTTTAATATAGGGGAAAACTTTTTCAACGTCTTTCAAACTAAATCCGATTGCCAATTCCAAATCAAAGTATTTGAAAACTCCTCCTTCATCAGTACGCAAAAATTTCTTGTTTTTTGGAAGCGAATCACCTTGATAAATATGATCAATCAATTCACGTTTGGTGAAAACTCCAGTTATTGGTTTATTTTCTTCAATTTGGTTTTTAAAGCTGTTTTCCATAGATAATTCATTATACCAAAAAACTTCCATTTTAATGAAGTTTTTTGTAATTAGACCTTTTCTACGGTGTGCAATTTCTTGACCGATAACCAAACCAACGCGCTGAGCGCTAAACCAAGGATTACTACCTTCAGGAAATTATTTGCATCTGACCAATACATCATTGATGCAATAATGAGTGAAACAACTCCTGCCCAAGAAAACCCCATAGATAATACATCAATTGGTAAAAATATTCCAAGACCCAGAACCAAAATACTTAATATCACCAAAACTAAAAATACATTACGGTTATAGATACTGTGGGTACTGTCGTATGTTTTTTGGCAGGTAAAATTTGGATCACACCAACCTAATGGCTGTCCGTCTTTTATTGCTTTTGTAATTTCTGCTGGTGCGCTGTAATTATTAGTCCATTGACCACCAGCGTTTACACATGATTCTGCATTTTGATATTGAGTATTATTCATCGGACAAAATGCTTCGTATTTTGGTTCCTGATATACTAATGCAATAACATAATGAAAGAATAGGTTAGTAACAATAATAATCGCAACGGCTACTGCCCATTTGATTAATTTTGATGATTGAATTTTTGTTTCCATAATACTTGTAATTATAGCACATTAAAAAATTAAATATGATATTAGCTAAAAATGCATGGATATGGTATAATGCAATTCTATGAGTTATTCTCCTATTGAAAAATTGGCAATGCGTGCTACACGATGGGTTGGATCAGTACAATCTCTCGTTGTACACAGTCTATTATTTATTGGTACCTTTGTATCAATATTATTTGGTATACAAACAGACACAGTATTATTAGTCCTCACTACTGTTGTATCATTGGAGGCAATTTATTTATCTATCTTCATACAAATGTCGGTAAACCGCAGTGAACGCAGACTACGCGTCGTATCACGTGATGTTGCTGAAATTTCCGAAGATGTAGAAGGTATTGAAAAAGATATTGATGAAATTCAGAAAGATGTTGAGGAGATTTCCGAAGATGTCGAGGAGATCCAAAAAGACGTAGACGAAATCCAAGAAGACGTAGAAGGTATCGAAAAGGATATTGACGAAATCCAAGAAGATGTCGAGGAAATTGAAAAGGATGATGACGATGAAGTTTCCGGTCAAGATAAGGCCCTGGCAGAAATTAAAATTATTCTAGCAGATCTGATGAAAAAATTAGACCAAAAATAAAACCCTTTAAAAGGGTTTTATTTTATATCGTAAAATTGTTTATATTATACAAATCACTGTTTTCATCTTTTTCTACCTCTTCACTGGATCGATCGTCGAGCATCCCAATTTCATTCATTTCTGGTTCGTCGTGTGCCAAATATGAGGGCTCAACTGCTGGTGATTCAATTTCAGGATTTGAAATAGTTACAGTCTCTGTTCCCTGTGGGATGTGTGGGGCTAATTCTTGATGATAAATTTCTGGAATAGTTGAAACAGTAGACTCAATTGCCACTGGCTCAGGTTCTACTGGAGTAATCACTGGTTGTGATGCAATAAATTTATCAAGCATTGCATTTTTATTATGACCTTCATTATTTTTGAGTAATGCCAAAATCGTTTCTAGATCATCTGGTGAAAAATAATCAATAACAATTTTTCCCCCTACATCACGTCGTTCAATATGAACACGTGTCCCCAATGACTCTGCAAGTTTTTCCTCGTAATTTGCAATCTGTGGGTCATGATCAAAATCTTTTTTACGAACTTTTTCTTTTGCAACACTACGGGCAAGTTGTTCAGATTCGCGCACTGATAATTTTTTAATAACGATTTCCTTGAATAAGGTAGTCTGTTCATCTGGGCGATCTGATAACATCATCAATGGTCGTGTGTGACCTTCTGAAATCTTTCGTTCCTGGAGCGCCATCATGATATCTTGAGGAAGCGCAAGCAGTCGCAAGCTATTAGAAACATATTCTCGTGATTTCCCCATTTTCTTTCCAATTTCCGCATGGGTGAATCCGAACTCTGTATGGAGTCGCATAAATGCACGTGCACGGTCGATTGGATTTAAATCTTCACGTTGAAGGTTTTCAATAATTGCAATTTCGAGTTTTACTTTTGCATCTTCTGAATTTGATCGGATAATTACAGGAACTTGTGGAAGTCCTGCTATTTTTGACGCACGTAAACGTCGTTCACCTGCAATCAATTCATATTCTACTGTTAAACCTGAATCTGTCTCAATCTCTGTTCGTGTCACTACCAATGGCTGGAGAACTCCATACTGACGAATTGAATCTGCAAGATCCTGCAAAGATCGCTGATCGAATTCTTTTCGTGGTTGGTATGGGTTCGGTTTTATTTTACTGGTTTCTACCCAAAAAATTGAATTATTGTAATTGTTCATCATATACGAACGAGTATACCACTGGTTATTATTTCTACAAAATATAAGTTGAAAATTTTGCCAAATATGATAAACTACTTATGCATCAGGTTAGGATGATCTTGCGTTTGCAAGGTCATTCCTAACAATTTATTTGATGCCTCCATATTTTTGGATACATCCATTAATATGGAGTACTTTTGCCCGGATGGCGTAATTGGTAGCCGCGTTCGACTCAAAATCGAATCTCGTAAGGGGTGGAGGTTCAAGTCCTCTTCCGGGCACATCATGATCTTGTATCATCTCATAATTATTTTGTTACTCATTGCAATTGTTATTCAATTTACCTGTATTGTATTGGTATATCTTGGCAAGAAAAAAACAAAAGTTCCGTATTTACCAGTACATAATGAATTATTACCAATGATTTATGAAGAACTTCATCTAGAATCTGATTCAGTTCTGTATGATTTTGGTTGTGGTGACGGGAAAGTGCTGCGGTATTGTTTACAACAAAAACCAACTATTTCTACAACTGGTATTGAATGGGCACTGCTTCCCTTTATTATTGCAAAAGTTTGGAATATGTTTTTTCCATTAAAAAATTTATTATTATTGCGAAAAGACTTTTTCACAATCAAGATTGATAATGCAACACACGTATTTGTATATCTGTTGCCGCCAGTACTCGATAAATTATTACCAAAACTTCAATCTGAATGTAAACCTGGAACTATTATTGTGTCACCAAATTATCAATTTAGTAATATAAAACCAGTAAAGATTCGAGAAATTACAGAATTAAATTTAGTTAAAAAATATACTTTGTATACATATGTACTATAAAAAAATAACTACCGGTTGGTAGTTATTTTGGATGTACATAATAATCCTGATCTTTGTAGTTTAATATTGCAAGATAATCATTCATTGGTAACCAATCAAAATTGGTCTCCAGAAAATAATAGTCGTATTGTTGAAATTGAGAATGGAATACAATCTCAATACCACAACCATTCATTGCGCAACATTTATCAAACGTTACACATTCACGATCATCAATCCAATCAATTTTTGGTGAACTAATAATGTGAGGAGTAAATCCGTATTCACGGACCGGGGCATCTCTTTTAATAGTAAATGGATAGTATCTATTATTGGTATCTCCATATACTAATGCAATATTATACAATCCGGGCATTTTGTTCTGTGCGCATTTTTCACAATACATTGTTCTGGTAACAATTTTTTCTCTATACAGTTTTACTGGGGTCGCCATATTCTTTTGTTTTTACTATCTATACTCTTTTTGATTTTTATGTCAATATGACGTCAATGAAACCGGTAATTATTATCTGTGGGTCAACAGCTACAGGAAAATCTGCCCTTGCGGTTGAAATTGCAAAACTCATAGATGGTGAGGTTATTTCTGCTGACTCACGACAAGTCTACACTGGTCTTGATATTGGAAGCGCGAAAATTACAGTACCTGAAATGGAAGGAATTCCACACCATTTGATCGATGTTGCAGACCCAAACACAATATTCACTGTTGCAGATTTTCAAAAACTTGCACAGGAAAAAATTACAGATATTCATGCACGCGGGAAAATGCCGATTATTTGTGGCGGAACAGGAATGTATATTGATGCGGTTATTTATAACACAACATTCCCAGAAGTTATTGCAAACCCAGTATTACGAAATGAACTGGAGAAATATTCCGCAGAAGAACTGTTTGAACAACTGCAAACCCTTGATCCAGATCGAGCGACTGAAATCGATTCACAAAATCCTGTACGATTGATTCGTGCGATTGAAATTGCAACAGAACTTGGTAGTGTTCCAAAGATGAAACAAATGGATTCAATTTATGAAACACTTTTTATTGGACTCGAGCTTCCAAAGGAAACATTACAGGAACGAATTATTGCACGAATAAAAAATCGTATCCCTGCATTATTTGATGAAATTAGAAAACTTCACGATTCCGGAGTTTCATATAAACGACTTCATTCATTCGGATTAGAGTACCGATATGGATCTGAATATATCCAGGGAAACATTACGCTTGATGAATTTATAGAATTCCTTTCCACAAAAACTTGGCAATTTGCAAAACGTCAAACGAATTGGTTTAAAAGAAATCCTGAAATCAAATGGTTCAATTCACTTAATGACCAACAAAAAATCCTGAAATTGGTTCAAGATTTTTTAATGAGATAAATCTTTTTTAATAATAAACAAGAAAGGGGTTACTAAAAGAATTCCACCAAAAATATCAACCAGGTAATGTTGTTTTGTAGTTAACACAGATATAATAATTAACGTGGTCCAAATCCACATTAAAACTTTATACCAAGTTTTTGTTTCAATATACGAATAACACGCTGCCATAAATACAGTTTCTATAACATGAAGAGACGGAAAACAATTACCTGGAGCATCAATAGATCTTAATACAGTAACAAAGAAATTGTTGCTCATGTATAAATCTCGTGGGTACTCAATTGGAAATACAATATACAGAACCAAAGATATGCCAATAATCCATAAAAATTGAGAAAATAATTTACCTAATACGGAATGTGGAATATGTCGAATAACTACAAAATATTGTAAAAATATAGAGAGATATATCAAGAAAGTCCAAGGTAAAAATGGAATTTTTTCTTCACCCAAAATAAAAGGAATGATGTGTCGATCAATAGTTAAATGATTAACAATTCCATACAGCCCAAGGAAAAATAAAATTATCACAAGCCATATAAAATATGAATCTTTATGTTTTGTAAGCCAGGTGAACATATCACCATATTACCATACATAGGTAACAAAAAATCCTGAAACTAATTCAGGATTTTTTGAGAAATTAAATCGAATAACGTTTTTCCTCATTAACTTTCAATTTTGATAACACTGGATTTTGGAAAAAGCCAATGTATTTTATTTGAGCATCCTTATCTATTTTTTCCTTGATATAATTTACAAGAACTGCTTGATCAATGTTTTGTTGACGAAGTGTTGCATAGCGAACACAATTTTTATTTAATTCATCATTTTCAACTAATAAGTTAATTTCTTTACCCAAGGCGAATTTCCGCAATTTTCCGCGAAACATGACACCTTGCAAATTTTTTTCAGACGTTACCTCGTAGACTTCCCATAATAATAATCCCATATATACTATTTTATTTAGGGTAATATTACCTAAATTAATAATTTTGTAAACTGCGGGCGATGTAGGAATCGAACCCACACCAAAGGTTTTGGAGACCTTCGTTCTACCACTAAACTAATCGCCCAGATATCATAGTTAATCACAAAAACCGGATTTTCACAAATAAAAAGACCGTATGGTCTTTTTATTTTTTACTTTCAACATATTCAACAACCTTTCGTAGGATTGGATTGAATTTTTTGAGTTTAAGTTTCACAGACGCAAGCTTTTTGCGGTTTTTACGTGACCAATAAGTGTGGCCAGTAGTTTTGTGAACCAATTTTACGAGGTTTTCTTGTGATGCCATAATGTACAGTATATTACAGATTTTTAATAATTTTGCAAGCATTCACCTACGAAGCCCTGAATTTTAGATAAACACCTTGCAGATCTATTGTAAAAATAGACTATTTACTAGTCACCTAGATTTGAAAATCGATTTCAAATGGGTACATTCCCATACCACACGTACCCTGCAGTATACCAGCCGCCTGGTTTCCAATATCAATATCAGTTACCCCTGTATTTGGTAGAGCCTTGGTAATATTCATACTTGGAATTCTAACAGATGCAGAACAATCAAATGTTCCTGTAGTATTAAATCGTAAAATGGTAGGAATTCCTGCTTTTGCGATACTTTTACGTGGCTGATAACCACCTTTTGCATATATTTGAATAATTTGTTTTCCGTCAACCATTACTGCATTATCAACTGGCACAGAACTGTTTTCTTTTACAGAACTTGTTCTGGTAAATAATAATGCCCCAATAACAATGATTGCTGCAATTCCAATTCCTAACATGATTTGTTTCATATAATTAAGTATACTAGAAATTAAAGATTGGTGGAATTATACCAATAACGACCAAGCTGTTAATAATATTGAACAGTGCGAATAAAATTACGATAAGACCTGCTGATTTAAAGAATATACCAGCCTTAGAACTCTTGTGAATACTGAATGAACTAAAACTGATTAGAGAAAGAACGGGTAGTGTCCCAAGCGCAAATGCAAGCATGGTTAAGCTACCCTGAACAAATCCACCTGTCGAAAGTGTATAAATTTGCATTGACTGTGTGAATCCGCACGGTAGGAAAAACGTTACTATCCCGATCAATAATGGTGTAAGGCTCTGATTAATTCTTGTAACTTTTAAAGCACTGTCTGATAAAAATTTTGGCATTCCTGGTTGTAGTTTTTTTGCCCAAGGGAAAATATCTAACAGATTTAAACCTAACACAACCATAACCAGCCCAATTATTAAACTCAGTAAAAATGTTGCAAAAGTATTCAATGTAAACACAGTACCAATCGCACCGATTATTCCCCCAAAGACAAAGAAAGATGCAATACGTCCTCCATGGAACATTAGTTGTGGTTTAATTTTTTCACCCTCTTTTGCAAAAGTCGCCGACATTGAAAGTAGTAGTCCTCCGACCACTGCCATACAGCTGGAAAGCGATGCAATAATACCAATCACAAATGCTGTTCCGTATGATATTCCAGTTGATGTGTTGATTAAGTTCACCAGACCTATTTTTTGTAGAAAAATAAACAATCCAACAAATACTATTGCTATTGGAATTGCAATTTTAAAGTCAGACCAATTATTATGAGTTATCTGTTTTTCAACAGAAACAGTATATCCGTGGGGTTTCAATGGTACAGTAAGTTCCTCTGCAATTTGTTCAGGTGTTTTATTTCCAAAATCACCAACAATTTCAACAGAGTGATTATCTAAACTTGATTTTGCACTTACAATATTTGGCAGATCTTTCAATTCACTTTCCGTCATGAACACACATGCCTTGCAGTGCATACCATGAATATGAAATGTATATGTTTTATTATTCATATAATACTTATAATGTTTTAGTCTTGATACGAAGTGAATTTCCGACTACAGAAACACTTGAAAATGCCATTGCCAGCCCTGCAAAAACAGGATTCAGCAACCATCCAAATAAAGGATAGAAAACTCCAGCAGCCAGTGGAATACCTATAATATTATAAATGAAAGCCCAGAAAAGATTTTGTTTTATTCCGCGCATAGTCATTTTTGAAAGTTTAATTGCTTTCACTATTTTTGAAATATCTCCACTTAATAATGTAATTCCAGCTGATTCAATAGCAACATCGGTCCCAGTTCCCATAGCTATTCCCACGTCAGCCTGTGCCAGTGCAGGTGCATCGTTCACTCCATCACCGGCCATAGCAACAATTAATCCTTGTGATTGAATCTCTTTAATTTTTGTTAGTTTATCTTGCGGTAACACATGAGCTATTACTTCATCAATCCCCACCAATGAGGCAATATATTTTGCGGCCTGTTCATCATCGCCAGTTAACATAATTACCTTGATCCCAAGTTTGTGTAGTTCTGCAACGGTTTCTTTTGATTCCATTTTTACATCATCTGCTACCATGACAAAACCGATAACTTTTTCTTTTGTGGCCAGGATCACCGGAGTTTTACCTTGTGCAGTAAATAACTCAATTTTTGAAACGTCAAAAGATATTCCTAAATCTTTTATAAGTTTTGTATTACCGGCATAATACTCAATATTATCTACGGTTCCTTTTACTCCTTTTCCTTGAATGTTTTCAAAATCTGTAACGGTTCCTGTATTAATTTTTTTCTCATCTGCATAATTTATAATAGCATGAGCAATTGGGTGTTCAGATTTTTTTTCAAGTGTTGCCAAAACAGATACTATCTCCTGTTCTGAAAATTCGGAGAGATTTTGAATATCCACCAATGTTGGTTTACCAACAGTAATGGTCCCTGTTTTATCTACCACTACAACATCCACGTTGTGCAGTTTTTCAAGAGTTGCGGCATCTTTAATTAAAATCCCTTCTTTTGCTCCTTTACCAACTCCTACAATAATAGCTGTCGGTGTTGCAAGCCCTAATGCGCATGGACAGGCAATAATTAATACTCCCACAAACGATACCAGTCCGTAGGTTAATGCTTGTGAAAAACCAAGAGATCCAATACCAAACACCAACCATGCAACGATCGTTACCAAAGAAATTACAAGTACAATAGGCACAAACACTGCCGAAATTTTATCAGCCAAAGCCTGAATAGGTGCACGACTACCCTGTGCGTCTTCTACCATTTTTATAATTTGAGCAAGGAGAGTTTCTGATCCAACTTTTGTTGCTTTAAAAATAAACGATCCGCTGGTATTCATAGTGCCAGAAATTACACTGTCTCCGATTCTTTTTTGAACAGGCATAGGTTCGCCTGTTACTAATGATTCATCAATAAAAGATACACCCTCTGTAATTATCCCATCCACGGGAATTTTTGCACCAGGTTTAATAATGATTAGATCGCCATGTTGTACATCGTTTACAGAAATTTCTATTTCTTTCCCATCACGAATAACCAGTGCTGTTTTTGCTTGTAGATTTAGTAGTTTTTCAATAGCATCACCTGTTTTAATTTTTGATCGTGCCTCCAAATATTTTCCAAGTGCAATAAATGCAATAACGACAATAGTAACATCATAATAAGTATGAGTAACATTCATAAAAGATCCTAATGACTCTTCAAATGCACTCACAATAAAACTATATACAAATGCGGTCAGTGTTCCCATCCCAATTAACGTATCCATATTTGCTTTGCCATAACGGAGAAATCGATAAAATCCCAATAGATACGGTTTTCCCACCACAAACAATGTGTAGGTAGCAAATAATGGTAGTAGGTGGTGAAAAAATTCCTCAACCACCCGACTCATCTCTGGTACCACCTGGTACTGTGCTAATATTTCCCAACCCATGACAAAAATACTCACAATTGCAAGAGGTATAACTGATATAATTTTTGTTTTCATATCTTTTATTTCTGCAAGTTTTTCACCCTTTGATTGATGAATACCCAGATGTGCAGCATGTTCTTCGGCAGACATTCCCATTTCGTTTGCAGTTACTACAGATAATGAATACCCTAGTGGTTCTATTTTCTTTGATAGATCCTGAGGGGTTGTTATTGATTCATCAAAACTAATTTTTGCTGCCTCGGTTCCATAATTTACCTCAACTGTATGAACTCCTTCTGTTTTTTTAAGAGTTTTTTCAATAATACTTGCACATGATGCGCAATGCATTCCTTTAATTGGATACGTTTGATTCTTCATATATTATTTTCTTTTTAAACCATATACTTTTAATATTTCGCCAACGGCTTTTTTCTCTTGCCCTTTTTTTATTTGACTAACTACACAGGTGCTCAAATGACTTTCCATAATTGCATCTTCTACGCCTGAAAGAGCCTGCTTTATAGCAGATGTCTGGGTGATAATATCGATACAATACACACCATTTTCAACCATGTCTTGTAGTCCTCGAATCTGACCTTCAATAATTTTCAGTCTGCGAATTAATTTTTTATTATCTTCATTCATAAATTAAATATATTATTTAGTATGTTCTAAATCTTTTTTCATATCGTGAAATTGTTCTTTTGTTATTTCACCTCGTGCATAACGTTCTTTCAAAATACTGATTGCATCATGACCGTGCGTTGGTCTAATCATTTTTTTAAAAACAGAAATTATTAATAATGCAATCACTGACCAAAAAATAATCATAAACACAAAACCAAACATATGCCCTGGGAACATTCCTCCGTAATAATACATCATATAATTAAAGAATTAATTAATCTTATAATACAAATATTATATACCCCCATGGGGTATAATGCAAGAGAATAATAAAGTTAACACCCTTAAACTTGTGGATAACAAAAAACACCTTATTTCTAAGGTATTTTTAGTGTGCGCCGGGTTGGATTTGAACCAACGTAGCCCGGAGGCGACAGATTTACAGTCTGTTGTAATTGACCACTCTACCACCGACGCTTAGTTGAAGCCGTTCGTATAAATACAAACGGCTTCGGTAGTTATCGCTTAATTATCGATAGACTGGAACGATTATTACATAAAACATCAAAAAAAACAAGCTTATAACAGCTTGTTTTTTCTTATATCTTTACCGTATTTTTACGAGGAATACTCATTCCGCGTTTTTTAATATCAAATACCATTTCTTCTTTTTTCATATCAACAATTACTGTATTCCCACTTGAAATTTCAGAACTGATAATCATATTTGCCAATTTATTCAACAATGTGTTTTGAATTAAACGGTTCAACGGTCGAGCCCCGAATTGCGGATCGTATCCTTTGTCTGTCAGGTAATCAATAACAGCAGGTTTCAAATCAACTGAAATACCTTTTGATTGCATACGTTCGAATACTTGTTGTAATCGTAGATGCACAATATCTTTGATAGTTTCTTTTGGTAATACATCAAACACAATGAGATCATCCAATCGGTTCAAAAATTCTGGTCGGAAAAATTCTTTCAAACTTTCCAACACTCGATCCTTGGTAACCTGATAATCTTGTGCCATTGTATTATCTGAAAATCCAATCGTTTGCATTTTTTGAATATGCTGTGAACCAATGTTGGAAGTCATGATAATAATAGTATTTTTAAAGTTCACTACGCGTCCCTTTCCGTCCGTTAAGCGTCCATCATCCAATACCTGGAGTAACAAGTTAAATACATCTGGATGAGCTTTTTCCACTTCATCAAAAAGAATCACACTGTATGGTCGATGGCGAACTGCCTCTGTAAACTGTCCTGCTTCATCATAGCCAACATACCCTGGGGCTGTTCCAACCAATTTTGATATGGAATGCTTTTCCATGAATTCTGACATATCTACACGAATCAATGCTTTTTCATCGTCGAACATATATTCAGCCAAAGCTTTCGTAAGTTCAGTTTTCCCAACACCTGTTGGACCTAAGAACATGAACGACCCAATAGGACGATTCGGATCAGAAATACCAACACGTGAACGACGGATTGCGTGACTGATTTTTTCAATTGCTTCTTCTTGACCTTTTACACGTTTTTTAAGTTCTGCCTCCATGAACATTAATCGTTTTGATTCTTCTTGTAACATTTTCATTACAGGAATATTTGTCCATTTTGCTACCACTCGCGCAATATCCTCGTCAGTCACCTCTTCACGTAATAATCTGTCAGCTGGTTTAATTTTTTTCAAACGATCAGATTTTTGTTTTAATATTTTTTCAAGTGATGGAATTTTCCCATATCGAATTTCAGCTACTCTCCCAAAATCAGATTGGAGTTCTGCGCTTTCAGCTTCGAACCGCAATGTTTCTAGTTCTTTTTTAATCTTTCGAACATCTGCCAAAATATCTTTTTCAGAATTCCAGCGAATTTCCAAGTCCTTAGTAGTTTCTTTGATATCTGCAATTTCTTTGGTGATATCCTTGATTCGTTTTTTAGCCATTACTGCGTGTTCTCCATCTTCTTTACTTTCACGCATTAATGCTTCTGTTTCAATTTCCAGTCGTGTTACTTTTCGATGAACTTCGTCCAATGCTCCAGGTTTATTTTCAAGTGAAATTTTAAGCATTGATGCAGCCTCGTCGATCAAGTCTACTGCTTTGTCTGGTAAGAATCGATTAGTAATATATCGTACTGATAAATTCACTGCTGCCAAAATTGCATCATCAGTAATTCGTACACCGTGGAATAATTCATATTTAGATTTTAATCCGCGTAATATTGAAATAGCATCCTCTTCACTTGGCTCATTAATATAAACCGATTGGAATCGTCGTACCAATGCTGGATCTTTTTCAAAATGTTTTTGAAATTCATTTAGTGTGGTTGCCCCAATCGCACGAAAATCTCCACGAGCCAGAGCTGGTTTCAGCATGTTTGCCGCATCCATCGTTCCTTCACCGCCACCGGCCCCAATAATGGTGTGAATTTCGTCAATAAATACAATCACTGAACCTTCTGATTGTTCAATTTCTTTCATGATTGATTTTAATCGCTCTTCAAATTCTCCACGATATTTTGTCCCAGCAACTAAGAGTCCAATGTCGAGCAGTACTAGATCTTTTCCTTTTAAGGATTCTGGTACATCGCCTTTCGCCATACGAATCGCAAGACCTTCAGCAATAGCAGTTTTTCCTGTTCCTGGTTCTCCAATTAATATTGGGTTGTTTTTTGTTCGACGTGCAAGGATTTCAATAACGCGCATAATTTCACGATCGCGACCAATAACTGGATCCAATTTGTCTTCACGTGCAAGTTTTGTTAAATTTCGTGAAAATTTTGAAAGGGCGCGAAATTGCTTTTTTGGTTCTGGACCTTTGTCACGTCCCTGGCGAAATTCCTGTAATACTTTCAACACTCGGTCATAGGTAATCTGAAGTGTATCCAATTGTGCGCGCATACTGTGCGGCAACGCCAAAACTCCGAGGAATAAATGTTCCACGGAAATATATTCGTCTTTTAAACTAGCTGCGATTTGCACTGAACGTTCCAACACCTGAGCAAGATCTGGTGCAATAAACATTTGAATCATCTGTGATTGTGTTCCTGTAGCAGGACCTTCTTCACCCGTTTCAATAACTTGCAATAGACTTTCAGACAATTGAATCAAATCAACATCTAATCGTTCCAGCACAGAAACAACAGGGCTTTCGTCCTGTAATACTAAAGCTGTTAACAAATGAGCAACATTCACATGATCCTGTCCACGTTCCATTGCCAGCTCATGCGATCGTTGCAATGCTTGTTTTGCTTTTGTCGTTAATTTTTCAAAAGGTGGCATATAATATAAATAAATTAAAGGTAATATCTCTTGTAGAATCAAGCAGAAATTCAGAATATAAAGAAGTCCGAGTTCAGAACCAAGAGATACTTTATCTATACCATAAAAATGGGTAAAGAAAAAGGTGGAAATTGCATAGCAATTTCCACCTTTTTCTAACTTAACTAACTATTGTTTTAAAAATTTTCAAAAACCTCTTCACATCTTTTTCTCTCGTTCCACGTCCTAAAGTTATACGCAAACTTCCCTCTTCGCTGTTTCCTGTGATTCCCTGTGCTTTTCGTAATGCAGCAATTACATGAGACTCATCATCACTGTCTGATTGGCATGCTGATTTTGATGAAACCGCAAAACCTGCTTCAGCTAACTGAATAACTAACAATTCTCCTGTGTAACCTTTTACGGTAATATTTATGTTATTCGACAATCGATCATTTGCTGAACCATTAAGAGTAACTCTATTATCTTTTAACAATTCATGTATCGTAAAATCACGCAACTGTGTCAATCTCGCAGCTTCTGTTTCTTTTATTTCTTGAGAAATTTGCAAGGCTGTCGCAAATCCTGCAGTCATTGCAGAATCCTCTGTTCCTGAACGTAACCCAAATTCCTGTGCACCACCAAATATAATTGGATCAATCAATATTTTGTTTTTTATACATAGCGCACCGATTGATTTTGGGCCATATATTTTAGATCCTGAAATAGTCATCATATCAACCCCCAGTCGTGCAACATTAGTGTCGCAATAATTCACCGCTTGGATTGCATCAGTATGCACTAATGGATAATGTGACGAGACTACTGCTTCATTTTTTTCTTTGAGTTGTTTTTTATACCAACGAACTAATTTTGTAATTTCGCGAATTGGCTGAATAGTTCCAATTTCGTTATTTGCGTACATTATGGTTACTAATACCGTTTCTGGTCGCAATGATTTTTTAAGTTCTGCAACATCTACAATTCCATTCTGATCACATGGGATATAAGATAGTTTTGCTAATTGGTTATTACTTAAATATAAACATGTTTTTAATACTGAATCGTGTTCAATAGCGCTAGTAATAATATGAGGAATAACATCGGGGTAATTTTGTTTAAAATTATGTATCACCCCAAAAATTGCTATGTTGTTAGATTCTGTTCCTCCACGAGTAAACACAATAGTATCTGAGGTAGTTCCCAATAACTTTGCAACTTGACTTCGTGCGTCTGAAATAATCTGTTTTGTTTTTAATCCCAATTGATACATTCCTCCTGGGTTTCCATATGTATGTTTGATGATTTTTTTCATCACCAAAAAAACTCGACGATCCATTGGAGTTGTCGATGCGTGATCCAAATACACAGATTTGGAGAAAAGATTATTAAAATATTTTTTAATAAAGAAAAACATAAATATATAAACATTGTTTAAATAATACTTTTCTCAATTCGAGTACCAGCCGGAGCCGAAGGCGTGAGGTAGCTTTGCTCTACGCAGAATTGAGAAAAGTATTATTTACTAAGATTAAAAACTCTTACACCTTGAAATTACCATAAATTAATATATAATCAAACGTTATATGAACATTTACTTTCTTTCAGCCATTATATTAACGGTTATTGTTGTTATTGTCCTATTTTGGTTAGTAATTACACTACATAAACGTGTTGCATCATTTACTCGTGGGAGCAACGGTGTATCTCTTGAATCAGTAATGCGCAACTTATTAAAAGATCATGACTTATACATGGATAAGCATGCAGCATTGGTAAAAGTAGTTGAAAATATTAATCAACGCGTGATGACCAGCCACAGAGGCTTTGCTATGATCCGATTTAACGCATTTGAGCATACCGGAGGTAATCAAAGCTTCTGTTGTGGCTTACTTGACGAAAACGGTGAAGGTATGTTATTATCAAGTCTCTATTCACGAGAGCGAAGTAATGCTTTTGCAAAACCAATTCACAATTTTAAATGTGAATTAGAACTTACAAAAGAAGAACAAGAGGTTTTAAAACAAGCCATTAAAAGTTTGGAATTGAAAAAATAAACCACTTCTTTGCTCTTTTTAATTTATTACTATTATGCCTACTTCACAGATACAACGACCACCAGTGGTTGCCATCATGGGTCATGTTGACCACGGAAAATCCAGTCTCCTGGATTATATTCGCAAATCCAACATTGTTGCTGGTGAAGCTGGAGGAATTACTCAACACATCTCTGCATACGAGGTTTCTGTTCCAGACAGTGAAGGTATTCAAAAACGAATCACTTTTATCGATACTCCGGGACATGCTGCTTTTTCACATATGCGAGAACGTGGGGCAACAATTGCTGATATTGCAATTTTAATTGTATCTGCAGAAGAAGGTGTAAAAGCTCAAACAAAAGAAGCTATAAAAACAATCACTAGTAATAAGGTGCCTTTTATCGTTGCTATAACAAAAATTGATCGACCAAACAGTAATGTAATGAAAGTTAAAACAGAATTAATGGAACAGGAGGTATTCGTAGAAGGAATGGGAGGATCAATTCCCTGTGTTGCGATCTCATCAAAATCCGGTGAAGGAATTCCGGAATTACTCGAAACAATTTTACTTCTTGCAGAGCTTGAAGATTTTAAAGGAAACCCAAATATTCCAGCTGAAGGATTTATCGTTGAAGCAAACATGGACGACAAGCGTGGAATTTCAGCAACCATGATTATCAAAGATGGGACTTTGAAACAAGGTAATTTTGTCGTTGTTGATGACGCATGGACCACAACTCGTATTATTGAAGACTTTATGGGAAAAACATTATCAGAGGTTTCATTCTCTACGCCGATTCGATTAACCGGGTTTTCAAAATTACCTAACATTGGGTCATTATTTACAACATGTGAATCAAAAAAAGAAGCCGAGGAACAAGCCCTAAAAAATGCCAGAGCTATTGCTGAAAATCCTGTACATATTCGTCCAATTCCTGAAAACGCAGAAGATATCTGTATTATTCCAGTCATCATAAAATCAGATGTGTATGGAACAGCAGAAGCAATCGAAGGTGAAATTTTAAAAATTGATATTCCTGATGTGTATTTTAAAATTATCAAAAAAGGAGTTGGTGCCATCAGTGAATCTGATATCCAATTAGCAGCATCAGATAAGAAAGCAATTATTATTGGTTTCCATGTTGATATGGATGCACGAGCACGCGATATTAATGAAACAGAAAAAGTTACCGTTGAAACATTTACAATTATCTATAAATTAACTGAATGGTTACACCAGATTGGGTTAGAAAGAAAACCAGAACGTGAAGTTGATCAATTAATTGCCCAGGTTAAAATTTTGAAATATTTCAGTTCACAAAAAAATACCCACGTTGCTGGTGGGCGTGTGGTTATGGGAACAATCCATAAAAATAACTTAGTTAAAATTGTACGCGCTGGTGAAATTGTTGGAACTGGAAAAATTTTGGAATTACAACAAGGTAAATCACCAACGGATAAAGTTGAAGTTGATAATGAATTTGGAATGCAATTAGAATCATCTGTTGCGCCAGAATCGGGTGATATGTTAGAAGTTGTTATTAAAGTAATCCAATAATTTGCTCTATGAAAAATAATGTAAAGCTTATATTAGCAACAGCAGCTGACTGGATTACACGAAACGGTAATCGACGATCGTTAATCACTTTCACTCGTGCAGATTATTCAACCGATGGTAAAAAAATGTTTATTTTCTACACCGTAATCCCAGAAAGTCAGGAACGCCAGGCTGCGGAATTTCTCACACGACATGGTGATGATATCCGTGATCATGTAAAACGAAAAATGAAAACACAACCAGCATGGTTTCGTTTCCAATTAGATACTGGCGAACGAAATCGTGAACGTGTTTCAGATTTACTTGACGACACAACTGATTCTCATGGAAACATTCCTGAAACATTGCATCATTAATTAAATTTGGTAGTATTGAATTATTATGCCCTAGCGGCATTTTGCCCGGATGGTGGAATGGTATACACGAAAGACTTAAAATCTTTTGCCGCAAGGCTTGTGGGTTCGAGTCCCACTCCGGGCACATAATAAAAAACCTTTGTACAGGTTTTTTATTTTATTGATTTTTAGATTTATTCTGATATACTCATTCATACGTTTCCGCTCGTAGCTC
>CAZSCW010000001.1:4842-43931 GCA_964605495.1 uncultured Candidatus Saccharibacteria bacterium | reverse complement strand
TTGTTCTGGTGTAAATTTCCCTTCCAATCGCTTTAAAAAACTTTCTCGATTTTCTTGTTTGCTTTCGCGTTTTATAATTAATTGTTCTTTCATAGAATTATTTTCTAATTATAGATTAAATTGAATAAAAAGAACAGGGATTTCCTGTTCTGTGAAAACTACTATCGCGATACAGGGGTTTGTTTGATTTTCCTCTGGATATCAGGATATCTATCAAACAATACCTGTTTAATCTTCGCGACCTCGTTTCTTGCAATGCCGGCACGTTTGAACTTTTCCTGCATATCAACGAGAAGTTGTTTTAGTACTTCTCCTGATGCAGTACCTATTTGAGCGATGCGATCTATACGCTTGAGCGCAAGAAATGCATGTGGTGCTTGCCAGGCATAGTTGCGAAACAACTCAGTGATCTCGGGGCTCATTGTCTCATTAATGTGATTTTTGAGAAAATCATCATATTTGAAAAGACATTTTTTATTGTCCATTGTTATTATTTTAAGGGTGAAAAAATAATGATACTTTTATACGGTTTGGTTTGCTTGCAGCAGTGGGCACCATGACGGAACCGTGCATTCTTTTCGCTTGTGGTGCGGCCTGCATGCGACTGTCACTAATTTTTTCGCAAGGGTACACAAAACTTTTTCATCGTCATCACAGAACCAATCATCGGGATCTGGGTCAGGAAGTACACGATGATGCTTACAGTCTATACAGTTTGGCGGTAGATGTGACTGTGACTGCATTTGTGGTTGTGGTTCACTCTCGATTTTTTTAGTGATGATTTTATCAAGGTTTTCTAAGTGATAATATTTCTTTTCCATGCTATCTGTTTTTTTTGTTTATGAAATTTGTAAAAGAATCTGTTTCGTCCTTTTGGACTCATCAGCTAGAATAATACATTCTAGGACAGAACGAGGATGCAAGATGCAATCACTCGTGAGGCTCTGCTTCCTCGAGGCTCTCCATCTTTTCGGCAAGACGGGGACAAAACGCACCTCTCATGTCTAACGACAATACCTCTAGAGCGAGAGGGTTCACCCATCGTAATGATAACCATAGTAGTCTGTAGTCATCCAGCGATCACCATAAAGCAGAACTCTATACTCTCCCGAGTAATAATGATCGCCAACCTCGACATATACAATAGCCCAGTCATCACCAGAAGATATTACAGGGCAATTTTTATAGAGACCAGAGTAATAATGATCACCTATCTCTATATAAACATCTAATCTTTCCATACTTAACTTAAAAATTTGGTTAATTTACCCAAAATATTTAAGAGTTATTATCTTCTGAATTTAATAGATTGGAAAATATTTTTGTAACGAACATTTTCTCTACCAATCCACGAATTACTTCATGGATTGGATAAAGAGGAGAAACATTTCCCAAGGCATTTGTTTCTCCGTTGATCATTTATCTTCTAGAGACAGGTTCGTAATCCCATACGAATAATCAACCTACTAGTTTTGAAATTGGTATTTGGTAAATCAACCAATTCCTTTGGCATATGCAGGTGCCAATCATTGAGTCGGATAGTGCCGAATCATAAGCGAGTTTGTACAGCGTTATACCAAAACTATACAATACTGGGGATATTCTATAAAACCTTCCATAAAAAATATTTGTCATTTTAAAGAACTACTTACACTATCAACTCACGAAATTCGTGAGTTGAATAATGAGGGCAATTTTATATAGGCTTGCCCGTTCTCCTTCCTGAAGTTTTACCTCTTTCAGACAAGAGTGTAAGGTGTTTTGCACCTTAGCCAGCGACATGCTTACTGTACTTCAGCGCTGTCTTGTTTGGACTTTTCCGTCACAGGACTGACCCAACTATTGAATGCCATGTATTCAACGTCTACGGTGTCACCTTGAGAATAGCGGTGATAGCTATCAGCAAAACCTGCAGGAGATGCCCAGAACCAAATCTGGTTACCATCTCCTGCAGTATCAACTGATACTTTCACTTGCACACCCCCAAAGTATGTTCTGTCTTCTTCAATAACTACACCCTTACCTTGGTAATAGGTTTCGTTTTTACAAGAAGTCAAAAACATTATGAATCCTAATGCGATAATACTTATCTTTTTCATATCTCTTAATTTAATTGGTTACCTAAATTTCTGGTAAGAAACTTAGGTAACCAATTAAATCTTTTCAAAGAACATTTCCCTACAGAACCACAAATTGTTTTATGATCCTGATAAGAAAGGGAAGTGTTTCTGCTTATACACTTCCCTATGATGGAGCAAATACGCCACAGCATAGTTCCATCAAACTATACGAGGCTGGTTGTTGTGTCATGAGAGAGCAGGTCTCTACTTTCCTGTTCAACAACCAAAACAAGAAGTGCTTTCTCCTCGAAAGGAATATTCTATTCATCATATTCTGATATGCAGAATATTCCTTTCGAGATTATTTCAAAGAACATTGTTACACTATCAACTCGCGAAATTCGTGAGCTGAATAATGTGGACGATTTTATAAAGGCTCGTCCATTTTCCTTTGCATTTATCTGTCAATGCCAGACAAGGATGTATGCACACCTAACCAGTGACATACATAAACAATAACAGCTAATACCATTATTGCTGTGATGAATGGGTGATCATCACTAAAATTTTCAAAAAACTCTCTTATTCTTTTCATATGTTGTTTTTTAATGAACAATTTTTATGAAAGATGTTTTTCTTATCTCATCTTTCTACAACCAGTATAGCATGGTATACATGAAAAGTCAAGTAAAATGACACTAAATACTAATACTTTAATTATTATTTTGAATATATCCTTTATAAATTAGTATTATATTTTAAAAGTGTCATAAAAATTGGTCATTTTAAACATATATGCTACACTGTAATCATGATTGAAATACCAAAAGATATTAAAACAGCATTAAAAACTATTGGGTTGGACATGGCCGAACAGCAGGTTATTTTTTACTTGTTTAAATCTGGACTTTCGACTATTGCAGATATTGCATCTGGGGTGAAACTTCCCCGTTCGACGGTACATGTAGCTACTGAAAACCTCCTTGAGAGAAAAGTTTTGGGTGTAACCAAACTTGGTAAGCGGCGCATGATGTATATTGAAAAACCTGAAAAAATAAAAAACTTTGTAGAGTATGAAAAAATAATTGCAACACAAAAAATGGAGTCATTAGAATCTGTTTTTCCAGAACTTCGTACGTTTTTTGCATTACGTGGCGAAACTGAACAAATAGATGTAGAACACTTGGAAGGTGAAGACGGTTTTATTGATTTGTTTTTTAGGTCACTTGATCAAGATAAAAATGGAGAAGTGTTACGTATTTCTGGTGAAGTTGAGAAATTTACTGTTGCAAAGGATCGTCTGCATGGGTATGGTAAAGCTCGCCGGAAAAAAGGTATTACAGCACGAAACATTATTACCGAATCCCCTATGGCAAAAGACGAACTAAAAGAATCACGATTAAAACTGCGTGATACACGAATTATTTCAAAAAAAATACTCAATCCGAATTTGCATTGTTCTATCTGGAAAAATCACGTGACATTTACTATTTGGGATCAGGGATTACATTCTATTGTAATCACCAATAAATCTATTTACGAATTTGCGAAAATGATTTTTGAAACACTGTGGATACAGGCAAAATAAAAACACCTCATTCTGCGGAATGAGGTGTTTTTATTTATAAAGGATGTGCTGTAATAGTTGCAATTAACTTATCAACTGCCGCTGTCAGTCCTCCATAGTAATCCTTTTTACTGAACGCTGGAACCATTTGTTGATCAATAACTCGTTTTGCATCAATATCAGTTACAGATGCATCCATGCGTGTACCAACTTCAATATCAATTTGTTTTTCACCTTTTGCAACTAATACCAAAATTCCATTATCTTTTCCGCTAACTCCAATTCCCCATTGATTTGCTAATCGGTTTGCATAATCATCAATTGCGTACATTCCAATACTTGGCACTGTTACAATTACTATTTGATTAGTTGTCGAATCATTATATGCTCGTAATTTTTTCTCGAGTGTTGAAATTTGCTCAGCGCTCAACATTCCTGCATTATCATTTACCAATTTTGCAGGATTTGGTGCTGCAGGAATATCAGCTGCCATTACATGATGTACTGCAAAAGCTGATCCAATTACTACTACAACCATTATTATTTTAGTAATGGTTGATTGATGATGTTTTATTGTATTTTTAATGGTATTAATACTTTTCATAACAAAATTATAGCACGAGTAGAAAAAGAAACAACAAAACCGCAATCAAGCGGTTTTGTTGTAATTCACGATATCAATTCCTGTTTCGTCCTGTTGGACTCATCAGCTGAAATATACATTTCAGGACAGGTGCGGATCCATTTCTGGTAACCGCTGACTATTTCACCTTTTCGTTTTCCACCAAGGCGAGGATATTCATGTGCTTTCGCAAACATGACGAAATAGTCTATATAGTGATTCCAATTATTTTAAAAGGCGGAATCTGATACCTTCTTCACTTTTTCCCTCGCAAGCAAGGTACTTTCTGTTGCCAACCGGCTGCTCCGCATTTTTTCCGTTTGAAAAAATACTTGTACGCTACCTTGCTATCGGTAGTAGTAAGCAGTGTGAAACCGGTCCGATCGCCAAATATCAACATCCCTTCAAAGATATCAAACTTCTATCGTTCTGATCTTATCTACCTGACTCGCGCCTGTAGATATTTTCAAAGCAATATAATTCAATACCTTCTCACTCCATCCGTAGATGAAATGAACATCCGAGCCCTCAGGGGCTACAGCGTCGCGGTATGGGAGAATGGTTACCAGAAATGCTTTCGCATTTGGGTTAATTTCCTTCTTGTAGCGTAACCACAAGTCGTAAAATTTACCTGACACTGCGTGTCCTGATCCATATGCCCAATCCTCGTTGTCAGTGATACCAATGAATACATCTGTCTTAATCTTACGATCAAGCAGGTATTGTATTGGTGCACCAACCGCTGTGGAACCACCTCGCACACTTGCAATCTTTCGAGCCGTTTCAGCGATGCTGTCGTGCTTTGAAAGTGGCAAATGTACAACATGTCCCTCGAATGGAAGTGTAAGTACATTTTCGCTACGTTTTAAGAGAGCTCCGGTAAAGACACCACAGATATCAATGCACTTAGTCTCGCTCTTTTCAGAGATTGAATAAGATGACATTGAACCACTGACATCTGAACCAATTGTCACATGTGTCTCCGAACCGAAATTCGGAAGATTCACAAATGACAATTCAAGCCCGCTCGCTATCGCATCACGTATCTGCATGTCGGGTGCAGAGGTGAATGTGAAAGCTTTTAACGCATCAAAAAAGCGGAATGGTAATACTCGACTTGCCTCAACCGCACGCGGATCGGTGAGTCTGCCAACAACGTACTCGACATTTGCCTGGTCTTCAAAAACTCCATGTTCGCGGAACGAACGTAAGTTTCGAAGTAGGTTCATGTACGGAGCTTGTCGTAACAGCTCGGCCCACACAGCCTTTGTCATCTTCGGAACTGACGGCACCACAACCTCGTAGGGTAGTCTTCCTTGGCGAACCAATTGAACTATCTCTTCTTCGGTTGTTGCACGCTTCAATTTTTCCAATGACAAAATCTGCGGATTCAACGTAAGGTCTCCCTTGCGCGAACCTGCAAGCCATCCAAAACGCTCGTTCAACACATCAGAAGATGGTTTCGGGTGAGTCAGGCGCAAGATGTCGCGGAGTGTAACTCCATCGGAATTAACCGAGCCGTACTTAACAGCATGATATTCGGAAATACCACCCATCCAAGTACGAACAGCATCGCGCACCACTCCACCAATTCCTCTTCTGCCTGGCACTACACCAGACTTGATGATTGAAACGAATGTGCGGAGATCATCCGGCGTCAAGATTGTTTGCTGAAACGTGTTCAAAAACAATTGCGGCTCGATACCTTTCTTTCCAGAAAGAATCGCGAGAGCAAGTGTCGGAACCAATTTCATTAAACCATCTCTACGCGCCCACACAATTGCTTGTGCGAGGAAACGGTGATCTTTTTCACGAGCCTCCATGATCACATCTATGGTTTCCGAAGCAAGCTGCTCCTTCTTCACATAAAATGTATCACTCAAGGTATTCGTGCTGAGTACTTGTAGGAGTTGTTCCCACAAGGATCTTCTGAAAGATGTACCACCTGCATGATTAACATGAGATGATTCTGTAGATCTTCCAGCAAAAGCAGCGGTAATAGTATGTATAGTAGTCATAGACGAAATTTTATTTGGTGAAAGAGAGTCACATGTGATTTAACCCCCTTTTTCACCAAATAAACAAATCGTCAGCAACAGAATTATTTTAAAATCAAAGAACAAATTCCTACAGAATCACAAATTACTTTATGATCCTGATAAGAAGGGATTGAACATTATGTTCAATCCCAAGGCCTGGCGGTATCGTCTGTACGGAACAGGATCCCCGCCGAAATAAAAAGACTTTTCTGCGAAGTAACCTAATTCTGCAGTCGTTTCTTTTCTCTCTATTGGTATAGAAATCAAAGATCAAGCGACAAGAGGCGAATAAGGTAACTGTCCTGACATAGTGCCGGGACATTTCGGATGTCAGGAAACCCTTCACGTCTATCAATAGTCCGGCCAGACCATTGAATAGCTCTAGAAGAATTTCCTGAATCATCCTAACAACTTCCAAAGGAGTACCAACCTTTGGTTCGAACAATCACTGCGCACATGATCATTCCAAACGACTTGAAAATTATTTTCCTAACATATCATTCCCGATGATAGAAGCCAACGTTTCTTTTTGAAACATTGGCTTCCTGGTTGATGGGAATGCATGATAAAGAAAATAATAATCAAGATTGCTAACGCTTGGACTGTTTGGGTAACCGCCCCAGGTAGTCACACCCTCTGCTTCTCGGTTTGCGTTGGTAAACCCTACAATCCTCTGGTCGAGAATTGAGAATCCACCAACAGTAAAACATAATTTTATTTGTTAGATTTGCGAAGTAACCTCGGATAGGTAGTCTTCCATCATTTCCAAGCCGGGAAATAATAGTCAGCGACAAGTAGATCCAAGGGAACGCCATATCCTTACGGATAATGGCCCTGCGCGACAACACAGGTTGAGAAGCAGAACGGTTTGGTGAACAATTTTTAAAAGAACAGTAGGACCATTACTTCCTACAGAACCATAACTTTTTGTATTAGTTATGATCCTGATAAGAAGGGAAATTGTTTTGCTCGATTGCAAAACAATTTCCCGAAAAATTTTACCATTTCACATCGTCATGCTTATAGATAAGGATATAGTTGTAATACCCTGCCAAGAAATTTGAAACCTTTTGATCAGAAAGGCGGATCATAGGATAGACGATACATAGTCGAAATGACTAAGCTCTTGCATCTTCCTACTTTCTCTTATCAAAGAATTATTTTTTAATATTTCTGCAAACAATCCCACATTTATATCCGATTTAGTTCGAATGTAAATTCAGAGATGTTGTGGTCCTGACACCAGCCTATTGTTTTTCTCCTCGAAAGGAATATTCCAAACACCATCTCCGTTTTATAAATGATGCTGGGGATATTCCTTTCAAGATTTTTGAAAGAACATCTCTACCAAACTATGAATTGCTTCATAATCTGGATAAAGATCATAATCAGTTACGATTATGAACATTCTCTTTGGCTACGCCAAAACCTGCAAGAGAGACAGATGGTAACTTAACGGTGTTTTCCATTCCCAACCGGATTAGTAAGTAATCGCTTTTCAAAAAAGAATTGCTTCTTTTTCTTCTGTGCGTCTTTTTTCTTTTCACCACGAGTGGTAAAGCCGTTTTGGTCCAGTAGGGCAACTGTTAATTTCCAGATATCTTTCGGTGTTTTTGGCATAGTTATATAGTTTTATTTTTTTGTAAAAGAATTATTCAATATCGCATATGATTGCGCCGACATTTAACGTCATTCGGTGACGTACCTGATTCCAACTATTCCAGATACCAACCATATGGCTGATATCAAGTGGACTTGGTTTCAAGAGTCTGTCTAAAGAATTAAACAGTTTTTATGTATCTCGCGGTATTGAACATGACTGTATCTCACGTTCTTAATTGCAGTATAGCAGATTCATTATATTTTGTCAAATCATTTCGACATAAAACTGTGGATAACTATATTAATCATTATAAATAAAGGATATTTTGTTGTTTTAAATAGACAAAATATACTAAAATTTGACATATTTCTATAAAAATATTTAATGGAAAAAATTAAAATTATTACAAAAAAGCCTACCCTGACGAAAAAGATAGACTATTTTTGCAAAAAGCTTGACATATTTTTAGAATCTGCTATACTTGGTAGGTAAATCAATTCTTTAAAAATTAACAATGAAAAATGGGACACTAAGCAACCAAAAAACGAGAAAGTTCTCGGTAGATCATCAAACGTTCGGAAAAGTCATTACTTCTAATCAGGTTTCTGATTAGAAAAAGATGACAACAACCAGCTCAACGTAAAAACAACTTGAGTTGACGTAAATTCTTTAGAACAGATCTACTTATGGACCATTAACCGCGTCCGGTGTGAAGGCCTCAGAAAACTGGCATAGCAATATGTACCAGCGCCTTCACACCAACCCAAGGGGTTAATCACCATTACGATCGAAAAGCAAAAACAAATCATGTATTTAATATATTTATTTGCTATCGAGAACTTTTCCACACTATAACCGCACTTTTATGTGCGGTTATTATTTTGCGAATCTAATACCAATTTAATCAAGCTTTGTAATGTTTCAGCAATATCCTGGTTCTTAATTAAAATAGCAGATAGATTTCGTTTTAATGTAATGAATCGAACCCTGTCACCTAGCACAGCAATATCTGCCAAAATTGGATATTTTTCAGCATCAACTCGCAACTGATTTGGTGACAATTCTGTTGTATAGTCTCCATCGCTCTTCGTATAAATTGCACTTGCTGGAATATTTTTACCTAAACGCTTCTGTTTTATTTGTTCCAATTCCTTTTTTGAAAATGCAGATTCAATAAGATCTCGTGAATACACTAAATATGCATCCTGATCTTTACCTAAAAATTCATAATAATCACTCATGGCATCCAATATTCCATCGTGACCTTCGTATATTTTAACAATCGGCTTTTCGCCTGTTTGTCGTGAAAACCCACGCATTTGTGGAATAATATCCTCTAACACTTTTTCCTGTTCCTCTAACTGATTTTTTCGATTTTGAACATATGTTTCAATGCGTTCTGGTGGTTCTGCTTGAAAACGAACCTTTTTATCGTGCTTTATCTCAACAACGAGTTTTTTTGCAATCAAATCGTCCAAAATTGGATATAATGTTGTTCGATTGATATCAGTTGATTTTGAAAGTTCAATTACAGATGCACTGTCTACTGATAGTAACGACAGATACACGGCTGCCTCTTTTTCAGAAAGGCCAATATCCTGGAGAAATTTTTTGATTCGCTCTTGCATAATATGTTGATTATATCATAAAAACAAAAACCACGTAAAACGTGGTTTTTAATCAAATTTATTTTTCTTATGCTTGGTATTTCGATCGTATTTTGTACGATCCTTATACACGTTCGCTTTTACTCCATTTTCTTTTTCAAGTCGAGCCCGTTCTGCGCGTTGTTGTGGAGTTTCCTTGCGCATTTCAGCACTATTCAAATCAATAGTTCCAATAATTTCTTTTCCATTTGTTTTTTTAGGTGGTTTGTTAGGGTTAAATGCCATACTTGATTATTATATCACAAAAATAAAACAACCTAATCCGTGGATTAGGTTGTTACTATATATGTTATTTTTTGCGGAGATTTAAATGTCGCACGTATTTCTGTTTTCTGCCCTTGTGATGAGGGTTTTTTGGTTTTTCTTCAACTTTTTTGACAGGTTTTTTCTTGCGATCCCAGTCAGATTGTTTTCTTGGCTTAGTGCTTTCCATGTTCGAACCTTGTTTTTATTACCAAAATTTTACTCAACAATTCCCTAATGTCATGATCTGTTTTAATTTTTGTAAAACTTTTATTAGTGATAGTGATGTCAACTTTGGCAGTTTTTTCTTTATTAGGTATGATATTAAACGATTCAACTAATTTTATATCACCTTTTTCAAAATCTTTCTTTTGTTCTTTCAAAAGGATATTGTAGAATAACGATAATTCATTTTTGGGTGAATTTTTATCGTTTTCTATTTCAAATGAAATTTTATCCTTTAGAATTTCAACATTTCGGTCTTTGTTAAGTATTCTCATTGAGATTACTTTTGTTTCTGGTTTTAAGTTCTTGTCTTCTTTGGGAAGCTTTTTACTTTTTAAAAAGGGAATTTTTGATCTGATAGATGCTAACATATCTGTTTGTTTTTAATGAATGAATCGATTTTCCTGTAAAATTATAATTATTTAATAGAATTTGTCAATATTTCCTTATATATGGAAAATAACCTATACTATAAGGGTCTTTCGAAAATTCTACTCAAATAGGATTTTCAGAGGCTCTAGAGCATTATTATGTAATCGAATTGCCTATCAATGCATTGATAGCGATTCACTCTTTTAGCCCTATGAATAAACAAGCACTTGCAGAAATGATCCACGAAAAAATTGGTGGAACAAAAGTTCAATCAGAAGAAGTAGTACAATCAATTATTGATGCTATCATTTCAACTTTGAAAAAAGGTGAAGAAGTATCATTGGCTGGACTTGGAATCTTCTCTGCAAAAGCTCGCCCTGCACGAATGGCGCGCAATCCAAAAACTGGAGAACAAGTAAAAGTTGCTGCAACTACGGTTCCAAAATTCCGAGCTGCTAAAGCTTTCAAAGACGCAGTTAAATAGTCTTTTATAAAACCACCGTCGAGACCGGTGGTTTTATGTTACTATATTGACCTATTTAATTGATTATTCTATACTCCTGATAGAAATCTTTTTTTATAGAGACGGCCTGGTTAGCCGGAACCCCTACTTTGGTAGGGGTTTTTACATGCAAAAAACTACTTGATAAAAATATATAATCTGTTATGATAGCCTTATTGCGGTGTTAGTTTAGTGGTAGAATGACTGCCTTCCAAGCAGTAGATAAGGGTTCGATTCCCTTACGCCGCACAAAAAAACAAAAACAACTCATTTTGAGTTGTTTTTGTTTACCATTCTAGATATACAGTTTTCAATGGCTCATCAGGAATATCTCCAGTATCTGGATAATCCAAAAGTGTTCCTGGAATATCTGATAGGAATTCAGATGGTGCATTAAAATTCTGTTGACCATACACCGTTCGAGCATATGCATGAGACAAATATAATCGTTCTCGTGCACGTGTTACCGCCACATAAAACAATCTACGCTCTTCCTCTTGTTCCTCTTTACCTTTTTTCTGATCATAACCTGCATGTGGAAATAATCCCTGCTCCATTCCTGTTACAAATACATAATCAAATTCGAGCCCCTTTGCAGCATGCACGGTCATCAAACGAACCGCTGGACGATCATCACGAATATTATCCTGTTCTGAAAGGAGTGAAATATCCTCGAGCATCTGCAGTAATCCCTCACCAATTGGAAAATCGTCGTAGCGTAATGCATACGTTACCAATTCCTCCATCGTTTCCAGTCGTTCACGTTCATCTGCTGATCCATTGCTGTACATCGTAAACATTCCTGATCGATGAATTGCATAACGAACTACCTCTGATGGAATTTTTTCCGAACATAATTTTCTAATATCATGTAGAATATTCTGAAAATCACGATAACCACCCCCTGCTGCACCTGACAGATCAGCAGCCTGCCCTGCAAAAATCTTTGCCAGTGCAACTTTTCCAATACCGCGCTTTGGTTCATTAATGACGCGTTTTATATCTGACAAACTATCTGGGTTTACCGATGCACGAATATAGGACACCAGATCCTTGATTTCTTTTCGTTCAAAGAATTTTACACCCAATACCTGATACGGAATTTCTGCATGCAGACATGCCTCTTCTAATGCTCGTGATTGGAAATGAGTTCTGAACAATATTGCAATTTCTGTTGCAGGAATTCCACCATTAATCAAATCTTTTATTTCACTGACTACCAAACGTGCCTCATGTCCCTCATTCAATCCTACAAATACAGTTACCGATTCTCCATCATGTTTTTCTGTACGTAAGGTCTTATCAATACGTGAAGTATTTTTAGTAATGATTGCATCAGCAACAGATAGAATATTTTTCGTTGATCGGTAATTTTGTTCTAATAATATAGTTACTGTTCCTGGAAAATCACGTTCGAAATTCAACATATTTTTGATATTTGCTCCACGCCAACTGTAAATGTTTTGGTCCGTATCTCCTACAGCACAAATGTTATGTGCTGTACCCGCCAGTATTTTTGCAACCTGATATTGGATTTCGTTGGTATCCTGATACTCATCAATATGTACGTATTTAAATTTATTCTGGAGTTTAGTCCGGACTTCAACATTGGTTTCCAGTAGTTCTTTTGTTTTTACTAATAAATCATCAAAATCAAGTGCGTGTTCGAGTTGTTTTTTTTGTTCATATAGTCGCCAAATTTTAACCGCATTATCAGTTACTGGATTATAAATATCCGCCTCAAAATCAAAAATATTTTTACCTGCATTTTTTGCATTACTAATAATTGTTTTAATAGTACGTGGATCATATTGTTTTGGATCAATTGATAATTCCTCCATACAATCTTTTATCAACCGTGTGGTATCAGTGGTGTCCATAATCACAAATTCTTTACGCAGTTTTGCCTCTTGATAAAATGTTCGTAAAATATACACACCCAGCCCATGGAATGTTTTCATCATTGGCATTAACCGATGTTCACCTAACATGTTGTGTAAACGTTCGCGCATTTCTGCTGCTGCTTTATTGGTAAACGTAATCGCTAAAATGTGTTCGGCAGAAACACCGTTATTAATTAAATGAAGTATACGATATGTTAATGTTTTTGTTTTACCAGTTCCTGCACCAGCAACAATTAACAGTGGTCCGTTAATATGCAATACTGCTCTTTGCTGTTCTGGATTAAGATCTTGTAGATAAGAAAATTCATTGTTCATTTTTGGAAGAGTTTCGTTCATGTGTATGAGTATAACACTGTGTGCCATGGTTCCAAAATTGAAAATAAAAAACACCACGTATATAACGTGGTGCCTACTAAACTAACTATTTAAAAATGTGGGGTTAGTTCTATTGTATTATAGAAACAAAATATAAGCCAAATAAAAACCCAACGAACTAAAAGCTCGTTGGGCCCAAAAACCATAAAACTATGAAAACCAAATTGCTGAAAACAATTATTAGAGTACCTTTTTACGAGGATACTATTTCTGAAAAATAAGTCAATAGGTAAAAAAATTGGCCAGTCCATTGCAGACTGACCAAACCCTAAAGTCTAGGAACATAAAAACCCTATCAATAGTATAGCCTATCTAAGAAAATAGTCAAGTACCTTAATATGATACACTGATACTAGAAAAATACAGGGAGTCAGAATCATCAAATCCATCCAATCACTCTTTTTAGTGGTTGGATTTTTTATTAAAAAACACTCAATTATATTGAGTGTTTTTTAACTAAACCTGACCCATACCTGTTTTTAAATCTAGTTTGATTGCCTGTATTTCATCACGAACCAAATCTGGAAAACCAGGAATGGTTGATTCCAAATAATGCATAATTTCATGAGCCTCTTTTCCTTGATCAATAATTTGATCAAGTTCAGCCGCATGATTAGTATCCATTGCAGATAGTGATTTAATAATCACCCCTTGCAATACCAGTTCCCCAATCTGATTTACGTAATCAGATTGTTCATCTACTGATAAGTTTTGTAATTCAAACTCCTTGATAATCGTAGAGCGAAATGTTGATGCATCCATAATATAAATATGATTAAATAAATAATTCTTCGGGGTGCTGTTTCATGGGTGAGTTCATATCGACAGTAGGCTCATCATCTGGTTCTGGTTGGAAACTAATAGCTGCCATTGGTCGTGAAACAGATTTTGGTTTTTCTTCTGGGGCTATCTGTTCTGAAACAACTGGTTCTTTTATCACCTCTTCAGAAATTGACTCTGTGATTGGTTTAATTTCTTTATTAATTAACCAAACAGACACAGCAGCATCGTGGATTTTATTATAAAGTTTTGCACGATCAACTTTTTTAGATTGCTCCACAGTAACAATACTAGCCTGCGGGGTGGGAATATTTGATACACTAGTATTACTTAATGAATCTGTATTAACGGTAGTTGTTGCCAACACAGTCTTTGTAAAATCTAATTTTACGGGACGTTCTACACTAAATAAATAACTCCATGCGGGACCTGTTTCTACATGTGGCACTAATCCTAATTTCTGACTCATTACTGACACCGATGTCTGTGAAACCATTGGAGCAGCACCTGTTCGTGTTTCGATTATACTTGGTACTGACAAGTGAAACACTTTTGCAAGTTTCGTAAATAATTGATTCTTCTGGTGTGAAAATAAATGAGCAATTTCAATTTGTTCCTGTTTCACCCAACTGACTACCTCATGAAACGTTTTTTTTGTGGTACCCATCTCTACCAAGATAGCTCTACGTGCTGTGTCATAATCTTGAATTGTTTTAAATAACTCTGATTGAATTAATGTATTACTACCAAATAATTCTGTAATTGTTCCTGTAATTGAATTAATGTATCTATTTGCAAAGTATGCATCGCGCTCTCGATTGGACGCTCTGCGCGTTTGTTCAAGTTTTATTTGCAGTGGTGATAATCCAGCAGTTTCAGATACTATCTCCTGTGAAACAGTTGAAATTTCTTTCGTAGGCGTAACTACTGTTTGTGTTGCAGGTTCAGAATGATCGGATGTTGGACCTCCTGAAGCAAATTGCGACATGAAGTTTTCTGGTACTGTTGGCTCACTAATTACTGATCCTACTGACTGTGAAACGCCGATAGTTCCCAATGTATTGGTTTGTGTGTTTTGTGAAATAACGGGTACAGTGTTTTGTGAAACAGTTGTATTGTTTTGTAGAGTATCAGTGTTGAGTGGTTGGGCACTATCTGAAGCTACAGAAACTTCTGTTTCAGGTACTACTATCTCTGCGGACTCCTCGATAATAGATTCTGCAGTTGGTTCTGGTTCCGGCGGTACAATATCTTCATCTAATGAAAAGGTTCGATATGTTTTTACTTCACCTTCCATCTTTGAAATACTAAAATATTTTGCGCTAGGAATATGAATAACTCGGTCACCCTCGCTAAACGTAATCCCGTGAAACGCAAGTATATCTATTACTGTCTGGGGTAACTGACTAGCATCAGTCGTTGAACCAAAAGTTAAATCATCAGGAATGTGTGAAACCTCGTGCGGTTTAATTTCTGAAAGAGTACTGGTAGATACTTCACCTTTTTTCTTATTCATTTCTGCAATATTTTTTTCAACTGTGCGCGCAAAACTGCGTGTCCCGAGTTCTGCCTGAGTAAATTTTGTATTGTCTAAAGTAGACTGGTTGGTAATAACCGTCGTAGTAGTCGTAGTGGTTCCATTTTTTACAACAGTTTGCTGTTGTTGTTTTGCTGCAGACGGCATCATATTGATAACAGTATACCATGACACAAAATTTCTCATAAATTTTTAGCATGCCAAATTGTGATATAATGAAAAAAAACAATATGACTATTACAGATCTCAAAAGACAATTTTTAGAATATGTTGAAATCGAACGTGGACGTGCGTTAAACACTGTTCGTAACTACGAACATTATTTGGATGTTTTTTTTGAGTTTGGGAAAATTCAACATGTTTCAGATATTAATGAAAATATTTTAAGAGAGTTCAGATTACACCTGAATCGTTCCAAGGGTGTGAAAGTAAAAGGCCAATCACAAGGAACTATGAAAAAGGCGACGCAAAATTATTATCTGATTGCACTGCGTTCGTTTTTAAAATATTTGAGAAAACGTGGGATCGAGGCACTGACCCCAGATGCTATTGAACTGGCCAAAACTGGATCACGTGATATTGATCCGTTGTCAGGTGATGAACTAAAAAGATTTTTAAAGGCGCCAATGATGCAAAATTTAACAAATCCAAAATCTGAAAAAAAACAAGATGAAAAAAATATTGTTCGTTACCGCGATCGTGCATTACTTGAATTATTTTTTTCTACTGGACTTCGTCTGTCAGAATTATGTTCCCTGAACCGAGGATTAGATTTAAGTAAAGATGAATTTTCAATTCGAGGAAAAGGTGATAAGGTTCGTGTGGTATTTATTTCAGATCGCGCGCGTGATGCAATAAAAAAATATTTAAGTGTCCGCAAGGATTTTGCCGAACCAATGTTCGTAAACGTATCTGCAAAATCATCTGCTGATATGCGACTGACTCCACGATCCATCGAACGTATTGTAAAACATTACGCGACTGTTGCGGGAATTTCAAAGCGCGTAACACCGCATGTTCTACGCCATAGTTTTGCAACTGATTTACTTTCCAATGGCGCTGACATTCGATCAGTCCAGATGATGCTCGGCCATGCGAACATTGCAACGACCCAAGTCTATACACACGTGACTGACAAACAATTGCGCGAGGTTCATAAGAAATTTCATGGGAAATAACCCGTTGCTTTTGAAAAAATTTTTAATAAATAAAAAGCACTCAATAATGAGTGCTTTTGTTTTGTATGGTAGATACAAAATTTTCCATTACATTTTTCCCAAAAAGAAATACGTGGATCTCTTCTATCTCTGCAACAGTAAGTTTTTTACATTCACCGCTGGTATAAAAATTAAGGAGCCTCTTTGCAGCTTCTAAACTCATCGGCTTTTCATCATTCTCCAAATTGGAAAGATATTCTTTTGAAAAGTTAATTTTATCAGCTACGAAATTTTGTTTAATCCCACGATCTGTTCGTATTTTCTTAAAAATATTTCCTTCCTTTGTCATTGTTATTATTTAATAATGCGAAATGTATCTTTTAGATTCACCTGGCCTGTTTTCAAAGATTACAGATTTTTCTGAAAGATCACCATAGGTCATACCTGAAAATTGTACGATTTTTTGTGCAATTTCATCACCATGAAAAACAAAATGAAAATCATGCCCAACAGACCGATGAGTTGAAACCAATGATAACGGATTATCGTCTAGTTCCCAGTCTTTTTTATAGATTTCAATAATATCACCTTCAGTAAAATCTCCAGAGAAAATTTTTGATGATTCATAGAGTGGGAATTTTGCATGTACCGGATGTTTTCCAATTTCCAATCGAAATGGTGCTCCATGTTCCCCGCTGATATAGGGGATCAATGAATTAATTATTTCACCATTACGGAAAAAGATAATCTGTGTGTTTATCGAACCTTGTGCGGGTAATGAAAACATTTCAAGGTACTTAAAAAATACTACCCGGTATTGATCAATACCACAAAATAAATTCCAAGGGCTTTTTTCTGTGCCAAAATTTACGAGCAAAATTCTCAATACTTGCGCTTTTCTTTTCATGTTTTTTCTTTTTTATTTAGACACACTAATACCAGAAAAAGTACCCAAAGTCAATGTTTTCCGAACGGATTCTAACTTTAAATTTAAACCACACAATAAATACAAATGATCTTTCGTGACAATTATTTTGCATTGTCTATAATAGTAGTAATGACTCCTGAATCTCAACATCAGTATTTTGATACGGCATATCGCACAGGTTCTGATATCTGGACACAAACACCGTATCATCAAATAGCTCTCGACATGCTTCCTACAGTCGCTCCAAACAGTATTGTGCTGGATATTGGATCTGGTCGCGGCGTTTGGGCATTCAAATTAATCGAGCACGGGTTTCGTGTTATTGGACTTGATTATGTTCGTACTATCGTTGATAAGGTGAATGCAGATATCAAGCTCCATGCCTATGCGGAAAAAGCTCGGTTCGTTCATGGATACGCAACTGATTTACCGTTTACCGATAGTAGTTTTCCTTTGATTACAGAAATTGGTGTTATGCAACATTTGAAAATCGATCAATGGGGTCAATATCTTTCAGAATTATATCGAGTTACTGAACAAAATGGTTATGTACTGTCGATCACACTTTCATCTGAAACACCTCGATTTTTAGGATTTACTCCAAAAATGAACAACCAATCACCTTATACGAAATTTGGTGTCTCCTATTATTTCTTTTCACCAGAAGTATTAAATCCTTTATTTGAAAAAAATGGTTTTGAAGTAGTGGATCAAAAAAACCATACATTTGAAATTAGAAGTGATCCTGGTGATAAGCTTGTATTATTATTCACATTATTCAGAAAAAAATAAACCCCTACCAGAAATGGTAAGGGTTTTTCAAAACGTAATTGTACTAAAATGCATAATGACTTGTCAGGCCAACAGGACGGTAATCTAGTTTTCGGTTTTTTAAAGAACAACATAAGTCTGACAGTTTCCCCACTGGTCACTCACGAAATGAGACAATAGCAAAAACGGTCCAATGAGTCAATACGGCTATAGGTAAACCCCGACACATGTCGAGGTTTATATTTTAGTAAATTTTCCATTTTTTAAAGCAAGCAATAAAGATAATAACGATTTCTTTATATTTTACTTTTTGCTTACAGTTGTAGCCTCCTTTCTCTGGAATACAATTTTCAATTAGTTCAACAATGTCATCATACAATTTTTCTAAATAACTTTCCTGTTCAGCTGTTATTGCTTTTACAGAGTCGCTGAGTAACTCTTTGACAGTTTTTCTGTGTTCATTAAAGAAAACATCCAAATTTGCCAAACCTTCAGTTTTTACAACTTCGGCGGCGCTTTTTCGATTCAATGCTTCAGGAAGTAATTCGTCTACCTGTTTCCAGATCTGATGGAACTCGTTTTCAACAATCTTTTGGCTCATGTTCTTATATTTTTGGTTTTAAATTCATGCAGACAATAGCACGAGTATTGGATATAATCAAGTCTCTATCATTACACCATCATGTTATAGTTATTCATATGAAACTAGTTTCTTGGAATGTAAACGGAATACGTGCAGTTCATAAAAAAAATTTATTCATTCCAATGGTTGAGCAATTAAAACCTGATGTTATTTGTTTACAAGAAACAAAAGCAATGCAACACGAATCCCCTCTTGATTTGCCTGATTATCATGAGTATTGGAATTCAGCGGCAAAAAAGGGTTACAGTGGAACTGCAATATTTACCAAAGAAAAACCAATAAATATATTATTAGATTTCCCAGAACATATTATTAAAAAATATACACTGACAGATCAATATGGTGATCCAAATACTGAAGGTCGTGTTATCGCTGTCGAATTGAAAAAATGTTTTGTAGTAAATGTATATACACCAAATTCTAAACCTGATCTCAGCCGTTTACATTTACGTGATAAAAATTGGGATCCTGCATTTTTGGAATACTGCAAAGAATTAGAGAAAACAAAACCTGTAATTTTTTGCGGAGATTTAAATGTTGCACATACATTTGATGATCTCGCCAACCCGAAGGCAAACATTGGTGAACATGGATTTACTGACGAAGAACGTGCCGGTATTGATAAAATACACGCAGCCGGATTTATTGATACTTTTCGTATGTTTACAACAGGTAACGGTCATTACAGTTGGTGGAGTCATTTTGCAAATGCCCGTGCACGAAATGTTGGCTGGCGTATTGATTATTGGTTTGTATCAAAAATATTAAAATCAAAAGTAGTGAACTCATCCATTCATCCTGAATTTATGGGATCAGATCATTGTCCTGTGTCGTTAAATATAGATATATAAAAACTTCTTTACGAAAAATTTTTTGTAATTATTTAATTTTATTCATTGACAAAAGAATAATATAATGCTATTTATATAAAAAATAACAACATGAAAAAAATAATTATTGGAGGCATCGTATTATTCATTGTCTATGTAGTAATCAGGGCGCTATTGGTGCTACGACCAACAAATGACATAGATGTATTCCTAAAAAGTACGCGCAAGAAAATTAAAGACCTTTATAGTCAAGCAAAACGAGCCGGTAAGCTGGGTCCTGCTTATTTAGAAAAGGTACTAAAAGATGCAACAGAATTGAGAAATGAGTTTATACGGGATCAAATTTTTAATGACAAGGATCTGAAACCGACAGGCGATCAATACAGACTACGTAGTGAATTAATAGAAAAAATGCACCAGCTAGAAAACAAACTAAATAAGGCAATATCTAATTCATTAGAAGTTCATTAAACAAAATCCAGACAAATTATGTCTGGATTTTTTAATATTTATGCATTAATAATGTTTCGGAGATCCTCGTGTTCATCTGTTTCATCCATAATTTCCCCTACTAATACTTCCAACACATCCTCTAGTGTAATAAATCCTGCAGTTCCTTTAAACTCATCAACAACAATAGCACAGTGAATTTTCTTGGATTGAAATAATGCTAACAAGTGATCTGCGCGCATTGTTTCTGGCACATAGGTACATGGTTGAATATATTTACTGATCAAGACTTTATGCTCATCACGTGCCAAACCTCGTAAAATATCTTTTGATGTTACGACACCTACAATAGTATCAATGGTTCCCCGATATACTGGCATTCGTGAATATGGTTTTTCACCAATAACAATCAGCGCTTCTTCCAAGGTACTTCCTTCTTCTAATGCTTCGATAACAGTACGCGGTGTCATAATATCACGAGCCAACACATCGTTCATACGAAACGTATTCAAAATAATATTTTTTTCATCAAGTTCAATATTCCCCTCTGCATGACTGGTTTCAGATAAAATACGTAAATCATCCTCGGAAACTGGTGTTACATGATTCCCGATTAAAAAGTGAATTACTTTTTCGTATACCCACACAATTGGACTGAACAATTTGGTAATTAATAATATAAATGGCGCAAAAAATCTACCAAGGGTTTCTGCATGTTTATCACCAATACTTTTTGGGATAAGTTCCCCAAATAAAATAATTCCAGCGGTCATCAAAAATGAAATGAGTCCAAGAGAACCTTCAAACTGCTCACTGGCATGTTTTCCTAAAATAATACTTCCCAATACTGTTGATACGTTCATAAACACCACCAACAAAAAAATCGATCGTGCCATAGACTGTTTCACAGTAACCAATGCGTCTGCTCCTGCTTTTTTCTGAGATTGTAATACTTTTGCACGCGATAAGGATACGGTAAACAACGCAGCCTCCAACATCGCAAAAAACCCTGTAATAACAATAATAATCACTGCCTGTATAAATATTTCCATATAAGTAAGACAATTATACCATAAAATAAGGCTTAATTTCAAATTTATTTACTCTTTGGCTTTCTTGTTACATTATGTTTTACGTGTAACTTTTTGACCTCTTCTTGGTCTACTGATTCCTTTACTTGTTTTCCCTGTTCACCCATTGCTTTTAACTCTTTATCTGGAATTTTTTCCATCTGTTTCACACGATCTGACAAATATTCAATCGTGTTTTTTTCTGGATTTTCCAGAACCTCCTCCAGTAATGCATGTAACATCCAACCCATACGTGGTCCTGGCTTCACGTGTAACTCGTTTATTAAATAATTTCCATCTATTTTTAATTGTGAAACACTAATTGGATCACGCAAACATTCCTCAATCATTGCAAAATATTTACGCAATCGATATGGAGCCTCTGTTTTATTCATCCCAACACGATCACATTCGCGAACTTTCATGAGATCCCAAATGTGGTCGGCGCCCACATTTGCAATCATACGACGTACTGCTGACAGTGTAATTGATTCAGTATCACTGAAAAACATATGCCAACGCACAAATTTTGTAACTAATTCTGTATCGGCTTTTGGAAATTTCAATCGTTCCATTATTTTTCCTGCAATGCGTGCCCCAACTACCTCGTGCCCGTAAAATGTATACGCTTTTTTATTACCTGGACGTCTGGTTTTTGGTTTTCCAATATCGTGAAACAATGCTGTTAACCGAATATGAAACATATACCCCTTGTCAGCGGCATGCTGCACCGCATGAACCAAGTGATCAAATACGTCATATATATGTACACCCCCCTGCTCACATCCAATCCCTGGAATAATTTCAGGAAGAATAATTTCAAGTAACCCTAATTGTTTCATGTGAAACAATGCAATACCAGGATTATCTGAATTAATTATTTTAATAAATTCATCGCGAATACGTTCTGCTGAAACATTCAGCAATAATTCTCTAGTTTCAATAATTGCATTCATGGTTTCATGTGAAACAGTAAAATTCAATTGCGCAGCAAAACGAATTGCACGTATAATACGCAATGCGTCCTCTGAAAACCGTTCGGCTGGATTACCTACACAAACAATTATCTGCTTTTCTATTGCCTGTTTCCCGTGAAACGGATCAATTAATTCAAACGTTACAGGATTCATCGCGATTGCATTCATGGTAAAATCTCGTCGTGACAAATCGTCATTAATGTTTTTACTAAAGGACACACTATCGGGGTGTCGTTTATCAGAGTATGATCCTTCTATTCGATATGGGGTTATTTGAATTTCTCGGACAGGACTACTGAACTCCTCTTCTTCGAAAACAATTGATACTGTGCCGAAATTATTCTCATAAACAACTTTAAAACCTTTATCTTCAAAGAGTTTCACGATTTGTATTGGTTCTGCATTGGTTGTTAAATCCCAGTCTTTTGGTTCACGTGAAACATTGTTAATTTGTCCTATTAATACGTCACGTACACAGCCACCAACAAGAAACGCTTCATAACCGGCGTTTTTTAATGTTTCTGTTACACGTGTAACGTTTGTTGGGATTGTAAATTCCATGATTATTTAAATTGACTTTATTATTAATAACTATATAGTTAGAAAAATAATTTCTTATGACATGCTCAAAAAAAGACTGCAAGGGTTCATGTTCCTATGTTCAATATCGATGGGTATCATTTTGGACAGGTGACTTTGATGCTGGACAATGGGAATATAAATACAGATGTGATAAATGCCGTATGTGGCAATAATTAACCAAAGTAAGTTGCAAAAACAACTTACTTTTTATTTATATAGAATTTGTTTCATGTGAAACGTCTACCTTTTCTTGGTTTTCTATTTTTGTATGATGTTTATGTGTTTCATGTGAAACTTTTTTTGGCATAATAATCCAACAAATTACATAAAATAAGATCCCTGAGAAACAAGTTATCAATGTCAGTAAAATATAACCAAGTCGAACAATAGTTGGATCAACTTCAATATATTCAGCAAAACCACCTAATACTCCTGCAATAACAGTATCATTACTTGAACGATATAATTTTTTCATATATGGAGATAATAAATTAATTAATAATCTCACTTTGTGCACCTGCCAGGACTCGAACCTAGAATAACTGATCCGAAGTCAGTCGTGATATCCATTTCACCACAGGTGCAACGGTCTTAAAATAGCATAGATTTTAGAAAAAATCAAATATTAGTATCTATAAAATATCTGATAAAGATATACTGATTTTTATTTTGTGCGGGCAGGGGGAATCGAACCCCCGACTCCTCCTTGGCAAGGAGGTATTTTACCACTAAACCATGCCCGCATTGATACTGACACTGTAACATATAATTTATATTATTCAATTTGAGTGATTCTCTACAATATTTATTATTAAGACACTTCCCCAAGTTATCCCCACTTTTGCTCAGTTTTAATAAGAAAACATGTCCTATATTATGTCCAAAAGGTTTTGCATATATATTTTAAGCATGTTTTAGTGTGGGAAATAAGGTTTATAAATAAAAGAACTGTGGATAACATTGGGGTGTATGTTCATAAAAGACACTTCACAATATGTCTTTTACTTTGGTAATATTGTGTCTGAAATCATTTTATTGTATGATACAGCAGTATATAAGCCTTATAATATAAGCTATTATAGAAAAGACATTAAAATAAAACAATATTCAACTTGTGTGGAAAATATATATGTTTCACGTGAAACATATATATTTTATATATAAATACCTGTTTCATGTGTAACAAATATCAAAGAAAAAATTATGCGTAAATTTACATCAAAAAAACAAAAAATTGGATCAACTGGTGAAAAATTCGCTGAAATGTTTCTCGTGAAACGAGGTTTCAAAATATTAGAATTAAACTTTTCATGTAGATTTGGTGAGATTGATATAATAGTCAAGAAAGATAATAGAATTCATTTTATTGAGGTTAAATCTGTTACTGTTCCACGTGAAACTGAAAATAATGTTGAAATATCAATAAAACCAATTGTTTCACATGAAACAGACATAAAAACGGTGAAAAATACTGTTTCTCGTGAAACATTTTTAAAAGAAAATAAAAAAATGATTAATCCTTTTGGAAATATTTCATTTTTCAAAATAAAGCGATTATTAAAAACTGCTGAAATCTATTCAAATTTAAAAAAAGTTCCACGTGAAACACGCTGGCAGGTAGATGGAATTGGAGTTTATTTAAATGAAGAAGGAACTTTGAAACGGATTGAATATCTAGAAAATATAACAATACGGTAAATAAAAGACAAAATACTTGCTTTTTTTTATGTATATGCTAGAATATTCCCATGTTAACAAAAGACTCAAAAGCAAAAATTATCAAAAACTTTGGAAAAACTGCTACTGATTCAGGATCACCAGAAGTTCAAGTAGCTCTATTGAGTGAGCAAATTAATCAATTAACTGCACACTTGCAACTACATAAAAAAGATATCCATTCACGACGCGGGTTGGTAATCATGGTTGCAGAGCGACGTAAACTACTAAATCTCTTGAAAAAGAAAAACTTTGATTCATATCAAGAAGTAGTTACAAAAGTTGGATTAAAATAAAAAACACTTATTCCTGTTAGGAGAGTGTTTTTTATTTACTTAAAAACATTGTATACTATATGTTAGATCTTATATGAAACATATAATTATATTTCATGACGCTTTTGCAAACCCAACAGATTATTGGTACTCGCAAACACAATCAATCCTGCCTGCAGGTTATTCAGTGATCACTCCAGAACTACCAAGTGGTGCTCAACAAGGTTTTACGTTTTGGTTAAAATCATTAGAACAATACAAAGAAATTATTAACGAAGAAACAATTATTATTAGTCATGGTATTAGTTCTCTTTTGGTATTACGTTTAATGGAACTACATGAGAAAAAAATCCGTATGTACATCAGTATTGCAGGTTGTATTGATGTACCCGCACATAAAGCTCTTGCACCTATTGCAGAAACATTTTTGCAAACACCACTTAACTGGAATGTTTTAAAAGAAAAAATTCCAGAACCGGTACATATATGGAACGCAAAAGATCCTTTTATTAACCCAGAACTTTCTCAGCGTTTCTTTGAATTACTACCCGGAAAAAAACAAGCACTCTCTGGTACAGAACATTTTACTGATACAAAAGAGGTTGAATTGTTTACAGTATTACAATCGATTTTTGATGATATAACCTTTAGGGATAAGGAGCGATCATTCCTAGCATCACAACAAGAAGAAGAGCGGCAAAAAGAAGCACTTGCAAAATCATCTATTCCATCAATTGTAACTTATGACACTGATGTTGCCCAAAGTGTTGCAGGATACCAAGGTAAGGTTATTTCTGAACTATTAACCGAGGCACGAGCACGCGAAGCTGAGAAAAAATCAGTAAGCCCAAAAAATCCAAAAAATATTTTTTACATGATTGGTTCTGTAATTTTTATTTTGACAGGTATTATTGGAATTGGTTATACATATATTTCACAAATACCAAAAACCGTACCGCTACTTAGAACTGATACAACAAAATATGCAACTAATTTATTGAGAGTTGAAACCATTAAACCTTTTGAGTTAACATCAGTTGAAACATTTAAACTAAAAGACAAACTAAAAGAACTACAAGCAAGTGAAGTCGGGACAAAAACATTTTCTGCTATTGTCCCACTACAACAGGGTGCACGAACAACATTGCAATTATTTATTGAAACGTTTGGAATAAAATTCCCAACTGGTTTTGCATCACAAGCTGATGATTTCATATATGGTTACTACCAGCCATCATCTGGTATAAAGGTTCCGTTTCTCTTAATTCGTTTTGAAGGATACGATATGATGTATCAATTAATACATAAATGGGAGCCGGATATTATTGATGGAACCCAATTATTATTTTGGCCTGATGAAACATCAAACACATTAATCAAGGAAGAAGCGCCAACTTTTGTTGATACAATTGTAAATAATATTCCTATGCGTATTGGAACAACTACATCCGGTAAAACAATTACCTATGGATTTCTTACTGACGGAACATTATTAATTACGCCATCTGCAGAAATAGCAGAACCATTATTACGTCGCATGATTGGAAGATAGTCACAACAGTGACAAAACTAGAATCTTTGCTATACTCACTACACTATGAACAAAATCGACAAAAAAACCCTTGCGGAACTGAAAAAACTACTGGAAACTGAGGAGGAAACACTCCGCGGGGAACTTTCTAGTATCGGTGTCCAAAACAAAAGTACTGGAGATTGGATGGCAGTCCCTGTCGAAACTGATGGAGATGCAGAATCTGATTATACCGACCAGGCTGATTACGTAGAAGATTTTGAATCTCGATCTGCACGATTAGGTGAAATCGAATTACGATTCAAAGCTGTTGTTGATGCTCTTAAAAAAATGGAAGATGGAACCTATGGTATTTGTGAAAAATCGGGACAACCTATCGAACTTGATCGTTTAATGGCAAATCCTGCTGCACGAACTTGCAAAGCAATGATGAATCTATAATAAAAAACTACTCACATGAGTAGTTTTTTATTATAAAATAATTAACGACATTTTTTCAAAATAAAATTCTCGTGATAAAATATTTTTTATATGATCTCTACATTTTCACGAGTATATTCTGCGCAGCCTTTTCAATTACAAGGACATATAGTTACCGTGGAGGTAGATATTACAAATGGACTGCATAGTTTTACCATTATTGGATTACCTGATAAAGCAGTGGAAGAATCTCGTGATCGTGTATCCAGTTCAATAAAAAATTCAGGTTTCGTTTCTCCAAAACAAGAAAATTTCAAAACTGTAGTATCACTTGCTCCTGCAGAATTAAAAAAGGAAGGATCGTATTTTGATCTTGCTATTGCACTTGGTTATTTATTATCATCACATACAATCGATTTTGACCCAGAACATAAAATATTTTTAGGTGAGTTGTCATTAGATGGAAGTATTCAACCAATTGGCGGAGTGTTACCATTAGTACAACATGCAAAACAAAATGGTTTCACTGAAATTTTTGTACCACGAAAAAATGCCTGTGAGGCTGCATTGGTTTCAGATATTACCATTTATGCTGTTGATAATTTAAAACAAGTTGTACATCATGTAACTGGTAATGAAAAATTAACTCCTGAACCACAAACAGAAATTAATTTCGACGAACACCAAGAAATAACAACTGATTTTTTTGATATAAAAGGACAAGAAATAGCAAAGAGGGGATTAGAAATTGCAGCAGCTGGTGGGCATAATATTGTCATGTTTGGACCGCCTGGAACTGGAAAAACAATGTTAGCTCGTGCATTTACCGGAATCTTGCCGACACTATCATTAGATGAAGCACTAGAAGTCACCGGTATTCATAGTATTTCTGGAAAACTACAACAACCACTAATTATTCATCCACCGTTTAGGTCGCCACACCATACGTCAAGCTATGTATCACTCATTGGTGGTGGAACTATCCCTAAGCCAGGTGAAGTAACTCTTGCACATCGTGGTGTATTATTTTTAGATGAATTTCCAGAATTTGAAACACGAGTTTTGGAATCAATGCGGCAACCACTGGAAGATCGTATTGTGAATATTTCTCGTGCAAAAGGAACCGCAACGTTTCCATCACAATTTATTTTAGTTGCAGCAATGAACCCTTGTCCCTGCGGAAATGCAGGATCATTAAATAAAAAATGTATTTGTACCCAAAACGATATTGCCAGATACTCGCGAAAAATTTCTGGACCAATCATGGATCGTATTGATCTATGGATTCCTGTAGAACATATTGATTATGAAAAATTAGGTAACAGTCATCATGCAGAAAAAAGCGAAGATATAAAAAATCGAGTAAAACAAACCCGTGATAAGCAATTCGAAAGATTTAATACTTATCAAAAATTAAACGCACACATGCAGTCAAGAGATGTTGAGCAATTAGAAATTACTGATGATGCGCGGCAAGTATTAAATAAAAGTGCGCAAATGATGAAACTATCACCTCGTGCATATCACCGTGTCATAAAACTTGCTCGGACGATTGCAGATTTAGATTCTTCGGAAATAATTACTAGCGACCATATTTTGGAAGCACTACAATACAGACCAAAACAAAACTGATTAAATAAAAAACTGCGTTCTGCAGTTTTTTATTTAATATAATATTGGAGTTTTAATGTTTCTGAATTCAAGGTGTAAATGATTTCCGGTGCGTCCAATTACGCGTCCGGTATGTCCAACTTCACCAATTTTTTGACCTTGTGCAACATGGTCACCTACATTTGCAGTAACTTTACTTTGGTGAGCGTACAAACTTTGTGACCCATTTGGGTGTTGAATAATAGTTAACCCTCCGTATCCACCATTGTAACCAGAACCTTTTGCAAGAATTACTGTACCTGCAGCTGCTGCAACAATCGGTGTTCCCTCTGGGGCACCAATATCAATAGCGTTATATGGTCCGTGGAACCCTTGAGTTTTTGTTCCTACTACAGGACGAATAAAGTATCCATTTGGTGCAGACTGTTTTGAGATCCCTCCAATTTTGCCCATAGTATTTTTATATTGGGAATCGGTACTATTTCCGCCCTTTCCAGTTTTTCCTGAAGATTTTGCAAGCTGTGCCTGGGTAAACTGAATTTCTCCATCAGGTACAATAATAGTTGAACCGACGGTTAATTTTTCACCTGAATCAAGATCATTATATGATGCTATATCAGCAGTATCAGCCTTATATCTCTTTGCAATGGTTGCAATCGTATCTCCTTTTGCTACCTTATGGCGAACTCCTGTAATTGGTAAGATCACTAATTTTTGTCCAACCTTTACTGTCGCTTTTGCTGGAATATCGTTTGCCCAACGGATAGTATTAGTACTTACACCAAATTCATTTGCAATACCTGAAAGAGTATCACCAGGTTCGACTGTATATGTCGAAATGGTTTCACGATCAGGAACATCAACTGTATCCAATTCATATAAAGAAAACGGAGCAGTTAATGTATCATCATCAGTAATTGACACAGTTGAATCAACAGTTGCAAGCATCATAGGTGACAAATGCGCCTCCATAATAGGAAGACTTTGTAATGTTTCTGCACGAGGAGTATCAGCACGTTCTGCAGATGCAAAATTAAATAAACCAGCAGAAACAACGTTTGGAGCAAAAGCCCAAACGCTTAAAGTCACAATGGTAGCACCACTTGTGATTTTTTGTATAATAGAAAAAGAAGAGGTTTTTGTTTTGAAAAAGTTTATAAGCCAAGAAAAAATAAACTATCTAGAAAAAGACCAAAAGATATAAATAAATTGAGAATTCTAGATAATTTTTTACGGTAAAGCGGATAGACAACCAGGACAACCATACTACAGCAACTGAATTTGGGGCACTAATGCCTCTTATACTAAAGGGTAACACATGATCCCTGATCGGCAATAGGAAATCCAAAAAAGAGAACGATTATGGATTTTTGTCAAAATACAGTATGATAATACATATGACACTACAGGTTATTCCAAAAAAATCACTTGGCCAGAACTTTTTAAACTCGGAACGGGTTGTTTCACGAATCTGTGAGACAATAGAAGCAACCGTAAAAGACACTATCCTTGAAATTGGGCCAGGGTTGGGAGCTTTAACCAAAAAATTTATAGAATTACCTGGGAAAGTGGTCGCTATTGAAAAAGATGACCAGTTATTCGATATTTTGAACGAAAAATTCAAAAAAGAGATCAAAAATCAGAAATTAACCTTGATAAACAAAGATATTATTGATTTTGACCCAAAAACACTTAAAAAAATAGAGGTGCACGACTATATTATTGCCGCAAACATTCCTTATAATATTACAGGATTGATCATTAGAAAGTTTTTATCTGAAGAATTTCAACCAAAAAAGATGATCTTGTTAATCCAAAGTGAGGTTGCTACCCGAATTTTAGCCCGGGATAACAAGGAATCATTGCTTTCTATCAGTGTAAAAGTATATGGAACACCAAAATTAGTAACCAAAGTAGCTCGAGGTAATTTTAATCCTGTACCTCGTGTTGATTCTGCAGTAATAAAAATTGAGAATATTTCAAGGAAAAACTTTATAAATGAACAATTTGAAAAAAAATTCTTTGAAATCATTCATGCAGGATTTGCTCACAAAAGAAAAGTGCTTATCAAAAACTTGTTAGATGCTGGATTAGGTAATCGTGCATTGCTTGAAAAAATATTCTCAGAACGAAAACTCACATTGACTGTTCGATCTGAAGAATTAACAGTTGATGACTGGATTTTTATTACCAATGTATTGTATAATCAATAATGATATGAATACCTCTAACATCGATAATAAAAAAATTGAAAACACTATACAACCACCAAAACATCCGTGGGAAAAATATTTACCTGGTCCACAGATCAGACGAGTATTGATCATTATATTAATTTTAATTATTGGATATGCATTATGGAAACCTGTATTATCACTCATTCAAAAAATTAGAAACAATGCATTGCAATCATTAGTAGCTATTCCAACACCAGTAGCAGGGGATCGAGCAAAAGGAGAACTCAGTGTGGATAAAGATACTGATGGTGATGGACTTGCTGATTGGCAAGAAGCATTAATTGGTACTGATCCAAACATCCCAAACAGTGCCGATAGTGTCCCTCAGGATGTGCGGTATTTATTAAATAGTGATGCTGCAAAAAATGCAGTTACCACAGAAGACAAGCTTGCGCTAAAAATTTATCAAAGATTACTAACAGATCCGAAAGGAAATAATATCCAAGAGGCTGTCCAGGCAGCAACTACCAAAGAGTTATTAGATCTTGCAGATTCAATTGAAAATCAAATCTCACCATATACGTTAGATGATATTGAATATTCAGAAGATAACGCAGAAGCACCTTATAAAGCTAAAATAGACAGTGTAAAAAAGATTGTGATATTGGATGATGCATCTATAAAAGCAATTTATGCAAGTTTGTTTAGTGGAGAGAACAGTGCACAGTTAACATTGTTTCAAGGAACACTCAGTCGTGAAGTCACAGAATTAAAATCATTACCGGTACCAAATGATTTTATCGAGGGTCACCTAATGTTATTAAATGATTTGAAAAGAATGTCAGAAGCATTATCAAAAAGTGTTTTTGGGCCATCAGATGAATCAACCAGAATTGCTATATTTTTAGTTTTTCAAAAAAATTATAATTTATTAGTCAATAATTACAACACAATGCAACGTATGTTCGCTGTAAATTAATATATATGAAAACTATTCAAAAAAAAATAATATCTGCAATTTTGCTTATTTCAATTGGGCTATTTCCAAATGTAATCTATGCGCAAAATATTGACCCTTTGAATGAGGCAAAAAACGTTTTGAAAATTATAAAAGATTATGGTTTGGACACCCTTGCTAACTCACTTGCACAAATGGCAGGAGCAAAACTCAGTAATAAAATTGTAAACAAATCAACAGGTGGTGCCAGTGGCGACAGTAGTCAAAATGGATTTATTACTAATTTTGCTGATTATTTTGCTAACCTAGATAGCCAACAAGTAGACAAGTTTGTAACTGATTTAGGAATTTCTAATAACCCCTATGCTGCTGGGATTGCAAAATCGGTAATTAAAAGCGCCCAAGGTGCAGCAGGTGGTCAAAGTGCACTTTCTGCATTTGATCTAGATAAAGTTATTGGTGCTAATTACAAACAATTTGCAAATGATGCATCAGTTGGTGGGTGGGATGGATTTTTAGCATTATCCAATCCTGCCAACACTAATATTGGATCAGCGCTTCTTGCAAAACAAGAGATTGCAGAAAAAATCGCAAAAGCAAAGGAGTTGGAAAAAATTAAATTAGCATCAACAGGCATAAAACCACAAGGAAAATGTAATAAAAGTTTTTCTGATTACAAAGCTGATGTTAATAGACAAAAGGAGAGAATTAATAGTATTAAAGCAAACAAGGAAATACTTGCACAATTAAATGCTGCGACAAATGCAGAAACATCAGTTCCTGTACCTGCAAGTCCTTTTAATAATAATTCAGATATATTAGGTGACGGACCAACACCAGAACCAGAACAACCAAAAGAAAACGAGCCAAATATAAACGATATTAAAAAAGATATTAAAATAGATCAAGCTGCAATTGCTGGAAGTATTGTAAAAGGAGTAATCGAAGATTATGGTGGATGTTTAGAAGAGTTTATTAATAACCCAGTAGGAACTTCTACTGGCATGATAACTAGTGCTCTCGACGCTGGATCAAAAACACTTTCTGCATCAGATGAGCTTGGTGAAGTAATTGCAGGAATGGTATTGGGATTAGTAAATAGTTTTATTAAAGGAGGATTAACTGCACTGAATGCTGATTTCAAGCCATCCAAAAGTTCAGTAGGTGGTGCAGAATCACTGGTAGGTAAAAACGGTCAAAATATTAATTGGACACAAATACCATATACACTCATTGATTTACAAGAAGAATTCCCATCAGCAATGTCATCAACACGATTTGAATTAGGGTTGCTTAAAAAATACTCAAACCTTGTAACAAAAGACGATCCTAATGGGAAGGATTTTTCTGATCAAATTATAGCACTAGATCAATGTATCCCTGGTCCTGACTTTAGATATCAAAAACGATTAGATACTTATAAAAAAGCAAAAATATCAAGATTGGAAGGAAGAAAAGATAAAGGAAAGGAAGGTACAAAACGATGGCGACAAGCTGTCTATAACGACATTATTACTAGTGTTGATTATGCAAAAACAGAAATGGAATTATTTAATCAGCGCCCTGATATGAATATTCCAGGAGCATCAATTATGCAATCACAAACAGCAATATTAAAAAAAGTACGAACAAATTTCCAGCAGTACCAAAAAGATATATTAAATAAACAATTTACTATAAATGTGTTATCACAAATCGAAAACACTTTAAAATCAAGTGTATTTGGACTAAACGGCTTTGAGCCCAGTCTTGCAGTCCCACAAAACATTGCATTCACCGATCATAACTGGGAATTATTGTCGCCAGCAGATCAAAATATCTTTGTTAATTGGGCTAAAAAATTAAATAAAATGCCTGAAAAAACCCCATTGTTTGGAACAGAGTGGGATATGCTAAATGCTGTTGATAAAAAAACAGTAGTGGAGTGGGCGAAAAAAATTCAAGGATTAGATACTATACCGACTGGTAGTACAGAAAAAGGTATCGTACTCGACTCGGCATGGTTAGTTGCAGGAATTGATCCTAGTAATATAGAAAAAACAGATACTTGTGACGAAACATGTACCGTAAAGAAAAAAATGGCCCTCAGTGCAATCTGGTCACTATGGGTGAATCCAGAGAGATATATAACCAATCTGACTGAGTGGGTTCCAGGAAATGAAAAATTTGATAAATTTATCAAAGATAAATCATCAATACTAACATCATTTAATGGTATAAAAAATGATATTGCTATACCATATACTACCGAGAAAATACAAACATCTATACAAGAACTTACTTCAACAATTGACCAAATTGAAAAATTAACTATGGATTGTAATAAACTAAAAATTATTATTTTAACAAACTTTAATCTTTCGACAGATCCAGATGGACATCAAAAAATGCTCGATATTCTAAAAACTAGGGTAAAAGAATTTACAACCCCAGAGGTTAGAAACGAGATATTAACAGGTCAAAGTATTTTAAACACAAAAATAGGAGCATACCAAGCCGATCCATTAAATAATTGTACTGAAAGTACAAGATTAGTTCCTGTCGGATTACTTAGTAATGTAGTGAGGGATACTGGACTATACTGCAAGCAAGACATCGGCGTAGAGGGGGACATAAACGATGATGATAAGCCAACGGATCCTAATTTGACAAATAATGCAGAGTTCTTTCAAATTGAACCGGCAAAATCTGTTTGGGATTTATTAAGCCAAGGTGATCTTGCCTTATGTAGATTAAATCGCTTTGTAAAAGAATATGCATGGTATGGTGGAATAACTGCACATTATAAATCTGTAGAGTGTAGTAGTGACTGGACAAAAATTTCTAAAAAAACAATGGTAAGCTATCTTTTTAACGAAGATATTGTTGATTAATTTTTATATTAAAAAACCTATATTTGTAGGTTTTTTAATTTGCATTTAATTTCAGTAAAGTGATATACTGCATAATAGATATGCGAAAATTTTACGCAGCCATCGCATTATGTATTACACTTATTGGAACACTTTCTCCAGTCTTTTTTTCTGTGTCATTGTTTGGTAATACACCAAAAATTAATGTAGAGAAAAATGTTGTCGATGCAGGAACATTAGGTGATACTTTCTTTGGTCGCGGAATAACGGTTGAAAACATTCCAGGTGATAACACTTCATTTAATATGTCATCATCTGTTCGATATAATATTAGAGGCTATTCACAAGGAGATACTCTTGGCCTTTCCGCTATCGCTCTCCATTACAAAGTAGTTAGATTAAATGATCAATCTGTTATTGTTGATGGCGAGTTTGACGAAACTGATTACTTTAAAAATAATGAGGAAAAAACATTCAAACAAAAAATACCTATGCCCGCAGATGGAACTTATCTTGGGTGGTTTTATGAAGATATTTTATTTCAAACTACTGATGTTGATTCTAGTAAGGTTCAATTTGTAGTAAGTGGAGGCAAGATAACAACGCAAAGAATAGATGCGTCAACAACAAACCAGGATAGTGAAATAAAAGTAAGTTTTTCAATTCCTGAAGGTTTCATTGATCCAGTAAAACCAGATGAAATAAAAGTTACTGGTGCGGTTTTTTATAAAAATTCATCCCAACCAACGCCGTCTACAGATAATGCACCTGTAAATATCTCTTGGGTATTAACAGATATAAATGATAGAGAAATTAATAGGAAAGTAATCACTGGAATTTCAGGTAAGGTAAATCAACCTGGGGGACTCGCTTATACATTTGTTGTTAATAACTTAATAACAGGAACAGCATATAAAATTCACATAGAGGAAAATGAAATAAAAACAAATGGTGGTAAGCCGGTTCCATCTGCACCGTTACCATTCACAGCAGGAACTCCTGTTGATAATGCAGCAATCCAACAACAAATTCAACAACAAAATGCTGATGCAGCACAGCAAGCTTTAAATAATATTCAAAAAGACCAAGAAGGGGAATCAAAGAAAGATTTCGAGTGTGGTATTATAGATGTTTTTTGTAGTGTCTATACATTAATTATTGATTTCATTTTATTTATTCCAAACGGTATAGCTACAGTAGCAGGTATCTTTATGGATGTTTCGCTAAAAATTGCTATCAGCCCTGTAATGTACGGACTAACTGGTAGTGGTTTAGAAAGTGGACTACGCAGTGCATGGACAATCATACGTGACTTTTCAAATATTGGATTCATATTTGCATTATTCATTGCCGCATTTAGTTTGATTTTGAATAAAGATATCATGGGCTTTGAGCCAAAGAAAACAGTCGTCCGTGTAATTATCATGGCACTGTTGGTAAACTTTAGTTTCATGATGTGTCGTGTAGTAATTCAAACAGCTGATTTATTTGCTAATATTTTTTATAATAAAATTGAAGATGCTGCATCAAAAGACGTTGCTGTCGGTGGATTATCACCGTTAAGTATATCTGCACTGTTTACAAATCTTGGTATAAAAAGTCCATCACTTGCTATTATTTCTATTGTAAATCCACAAACTCTTTTGCTTTCCGATTTCGTGGATGACAGAAGTATTGGTTTCAGTAGTAAAGGTGCAGTACTTGGTGGGGCTATTTATGCAGCAACTAATGATGTCAGTGTTGTTAATACTCTATTATCTGGTGGTACTCAATTAATCGTAGAAGGTGGTCAAGCTGCAGCAGCTGCTACTCTTGGAGGAATACTTGTGGGAAGTACAAAAAGTACTGAATTTTATGTTTCTTATGGAATAATCGCAGTTACATTATTCTTTGTATACTTAATTTTAATTTATGTATTCGTATCTAGTGGATTTATATTCCTAGGAAGAATAGTTGGCTTATGGTTATCGATTATTGTTGCGCCGTTGGCGTTCGTAGGTAACGCCATACCAATGCTCAGTAAAAATAAATATATTGGATTTGATAGCTGGCTAAATAATTTAGTAAAATTATCATTCTTAACACCAATTTTTTTATTCTTTGTTTACTTAACAGTAAAAATTCTTGCAATTAAAACATTACTTCCGGCTTCTATTATTAATAACGGTAACATGTTTATTAAAATATTTGCCATACTGTTTCCTTTATTTATTGCCGCAGCGTTATTAATTGCTGGTAAAAAAATCGCTACAGAAATGTCTGGAGCAATTGGAGAGATGGTAGGAAAGGTAAGTGGTTGGGCAACCACTGCAGCGTTAGGTGCCGCAACAGGTGGAACAGCAATGCTTGGACGACAGACATTAGGACGCGCAGGATCAGCTCTTGCAAATGCTAATCGTGGCGATAACAGTTTCCTTGGTAAAGGGATGCGTACTATGGGTGATAAATTAGGCGCTGCGTCATTTGATGTTCGTAAAAATGAACGTGCAATGAAAGGGTTTGGTAAATTTACTGAAATGTCTGGAGAAAAAATCGACCTTGGAACTCGTGGATTACGTGAAGGTGGATTTAAAGCAGAAGGAACACTTTCAGAACAATACCGAAAACGACAAGAACATATTGCAAAAGAACAAGAAGAAAAACTCAAAAAAGAAGCTGCTGATGCATTGTTAGACGCTCAAGCAAAAGATGCACAAGAGTTACGTGAACGACAAGCTAAACTGGAAGCTGCCAAGAAAGCAAAAGAGGCAGAAGATGCACGCATTGCAATGGAAGCTGAAAATCAGGGACCTGAAGCATTTATTGATAAGAAAGAGAAAGAGAAAGAGGATCTGAAAAACCAAAATATCCAACTTAATGTTGAAAAACTAACTGTTGAAAATGAAAAAACTACATTAAGCACAGAAAAAGCAGATATTGAAAATGATCTCAGTAATTTAGAAAGTGAAAAAACAGTAATAGAAAAAGATATTCAGCAATTACAAACAGCTGCAGCAGCAGAAACAGATCCCGATAAAAAATCAAACATTGAAGCACAAATTAACTTCCAAAAAGAAGATCTTGCTAAGAAAAATACAGAAATCGATAACAAGAAAGTTGAACTTCAAAATAAAAATATACAAATACAAGATCGTGATAAAACAATTGCTGAAAAAGATAAAGAAATTAAAGAAAATGATGATAAAATTAAAAAAGCTGATGCATATCAAAACAATCTTTCAGGAATTACAAGTGTTCGAGATGCTCGACAGAAGAAAATTGAACTTGAACTTGAAGCTTTACATAGTCAAGAAAAGACAATTGCAGAAAAAAGTAAGGCAGAGATGGACAAGAAAAAAACAGAAGCTGATGAGGTTCAATCTGAACTTAATAAACTCAACACAAAACTTAAAAATGAAAAAGATGAAACTAAGAAAGCTCAAATTGAAGCTGATATTGCAGAAAAAACTGCAGAACGTAACAAAAAAGATACTGAGTACAACAAAGCTAAAAGTGACCATAAAGCTGCTAAACAACGTTATGATGATGCATTTGGTAACAAAATAACTGCGTTAAGTGATTTTGAAAAAGAAGCTTTAAAAACATATGAACAAGATCATGAAGTACAAATACGAAAAGCAACTGCACAAAATGCTGTAATTGCAGCACAAAAAGATGTAAATGCTTCACAAAATAATCTAGATAACCTGAACTATCAATATCAACAAAAATATGCTGAGGATTTAGAAAAGAAAGCAGCAGCATACCAAAAAGTATTTGGTAGAATGACACAGCATGTAGCGACAGCTACTGGAGGGTTAATTGGAGGTGAGGCATTGAATAATGCTGGGGAAAATGCCGCAACAGGCGTTCGTAGAGATGTTACTGGTAAATAAAAATTTAATATTAAAAAAGAAAAGAGCGATCTGCTCTTTTCTTTTTGATCAAAAACAATGTATACTATTAATTAATATGAATGAAAAATTACGACAATCATTTGAAGAACAATTGGTATACTTACCCGAAATCAATCAACAAGCATTAAAGTCTTTTGATTGGGCAACGGAACTGCTATCGATTGGGAAAAATTACGGACTGCACATTGACCAGCTGGAAGACCTACAGGTTGAAACAATGCTCGTCATGGTTGGATTGGTACAAGTAAAAGATTATCCAAACGAATTAATTAATAGACTAGCTATTTCACCATCAGAAGCGACTAAAATCATTGAGCAAGTAAATGAGCGGATTTTTACACCGATTCATGATTATATCGTAAATGGTGGACCAAAGGTTGTAACAACACCAACCGGTGTCATGGAGTCAGCTGGATTTGAAATAACTAATGATGATACACCATTGGTTACTAAAACAGATAATTTCACACGCGTAGGTGGTGTTGCATCGCCAATGCAAACAATAATTGCAGATGATATAAAACCAGTACCACAATCAGTTCCAGTTACACCTGCAACACCTGCACCCGTTACTGTTTCAGGAACTACACCACTGCAATTCCATCCTGAGGAAGAAAAATCAACAAACCCAACAATTCCAGTACAACCTATTATTTCAACAGAAACCACACCTGCACCAATTGCATTAAGTAAGGAAAAATTAGAGGCAATGTACCACGATCGACAAAAAACAATTGATGCAACATTAC
>CAZSCW010000001.1:0-4742 GCA_964605495.1 uncultured Candidatus Saccharibacteria bacterium | reverse complement strand
GAAAAATTAGAGGCAATGTACCACGATCGACAAAAAACAATTGATGCAACATTACAATCTATGGACCAGGTTTCTTAAAAACAATATCATACGGTATTGTTTTTTATTGGCAATAATCTGATATACTGTCAGTATATGCGATTTGAAGTACCTCAATTTATTGATATCGAAGACAAAATATTTGGACCATTAACATTCAAGCAATTTATTTACGTTGCTGGTGGTGGTGGTTTATGTTATGGCGTCTATCGATTATTACCTCTTTATTTTGCAATTCCATTAATACTTGCAATTGCATTATTGGCGTGGGCATTAGCGTTTTATAAAATCAATAATCAACCCTTTATTAAAATTGGGCAGGCTTTTATTGTGTTTCTCACAAAAAATAAATTATATGTATGGCAAAAACAAGCCGTAAAGCAGCGAGCTCCTGAACCAGTTGCAAAACCCGTGGTGGAAGCGGCCCCTGTTGAAAAAGAATTAACCGCTCGTCGAGTTCAAGATTTAGCACGAAACTTGGATATTTTAGATAAAACACGCTATAATTAAACCAATATGGCACAGACTCCCTCACAAAAATTTGTACCGATAAAAGAAATTCGCGATGGTATCGTAGTTTTGAATACTGGCGAAATGCGCGCAGTTATCATGGCAACGCCGATCAACCTAGGATTAAAATCTGCTGATGAACAACAGGCAACTATTATGCAATTTCAGAATTTTCTAAACTCATTAGAATTTTCTGTACAAATTCAGGCATCATCACGTCGTTTAGATATTCGACCTTATTTACTATCTCTAGAAAAAAGACTCACTGAAATTCCCGAGGAATTATTGCGAGTGCAAACAAAAGAATACATTGAATTCATTCGTTGGTTTAATGACCAGTATAACGTAATGTCAAAATATTTTTATGTAGTTGTATCATTTGCAGGTGGTGGAATTTCACAACAGGAACAAACCAGTTTTTTAGGAAACTTATTTTCAGGAAAGAAAAAAGAAACTAATATAGGTATGAATGATGAAATGAAACGATTCGAAGAATCACGTTCACAAATTGAACAACGAATTGCAGTAATTACCGGTGGGCTAACCGCAATGGGTGTACAGTCACGACAATTAGAAACTGCAGAATTAATTGAGCTCTATCAAACAACGTTTAATCCAGGAGAATTACACAGTGCGGCTGGTGCAATGAATAATAACTAATAATTACTATGTCTATCTTTTCGAACCTCTTTGGAGGAAAATCGAATAAACCTCAGGCGATCCCCGTACTACCGGCGGATATTTATGATGCAGCAGCTTTGGAGTTGCGTGACATTATTGCACCTGCAGCGATTGAAATAGCATCAGGGTATATAAAAATTGGAGATAAAATTGCAAAAACATATTTTACTATGTCCTATCCGAAATTTCTGACAGAGGGGTGGTTGGCTCCAATTATTAACTTGGATAAAATTTTTGATGTTTCCATTCATATTGCACCAATCAACTCTGCGGAAATCATGAAAGAGTTTCAGAAAAAAGTTGCCGAGGTACAAAGTCAGATTTCTGCAAACGAAAAAAAAGGAATGGTGCGTGATCCAGAGCTCGACATTGCATATCAAAACCTTGAAAATTTACGTGACAGTCTACAACAGGCACAGGAAAAAATGTTTACGGTTGGATTATATATGACCATTTACGCCAGTAATGAAAACGAACTTTTCAAGGTTGAAAATGAAATTCGTTCAATGCTTGAAGCTCAAATGATCTATTTGAAACCTGCATTGTTTCAACAGGAACAAGGATTTATCACTGGGGCACCACTTGGAATTGATGATTTGGGGATTAATACAAAGTTAGACACTGCACCATTATCATCATTTTTTCCTTTTATTTCATCAGAACTTACTGATAACAAAGGAATTTTGTACGGTGTAAACCGCCAAAATGCAGGGTTAATTATCTTTGATCGATTTTCAATGCCAAACTATAACTCGGTAACATTTGCGACATCGGGTGCAGGGAAATCATATGCCACAAAACTTGAAATCCTACGAACATTAATGTTCGAAACAGAAGTAATTGTAATTGACCCAGAACGTGAATATGAATCACTGGCTGAATCAGTTGGAGGACGTTATTTCAACATTTCATTGTCATCGATGCACCATATTAACCCGTTCGATGTTCCAATTCCTGGACCTGATGAAGCACCATCTGATGTACTCCGTTCAAACATTATTCACTTGGTGGGATTATTCCGAATTATGCTTGGAGGACTTTCACCAGAGGAAGATTCAATCATGGACCGAGCTATTACAGAAACGTATGCATTAAAAGATATCACTGCAAACTCTGACTTTACAAAAGCTGAACCGCCACTGATGACAGACTTTGAAATGGTACTCGCATCAATGGATGGGGCTGGGTCACTACTTGAACGGTTGCGTAAATATACACGTGGTACGTGGGCAGGATTCATTAACCAGCCAACCAACGTTGATATTAATAAAAAAATGGTAGTGTTCTCAATTCGTGATATGGAAGATGAATTGAAAGCTGCAGCAATGTACATCATTACACATTTTATTTGGAATGCGGTTCGAAAAAATATCAAAAAACGATTATTGGTAGTAGATGAAGCGTGGGTAATGATGCAAAACGAGGAAGCGGCATCATTCCTATTCATGCTTGCAAAACGTGGACGTAAATATTTCATGGGTCTTGCAACTATTACTCAGGACGTAGGAGACTTTGTAAAATCAAGATATGGAATTCCAATTATTACCAACTCGTCAATCCAGGTACTGTTGAAACAGTCACCAACAGCTATTGATACCTTACAGGAAGTATTCCACCTCACTAACGAGGAAAAATATACCCTATTGGAATCAGGTGTTGGAGAAGGAATTTTCTTTGCAGGATTAAAACACGTAGCAATCAAAATTATTTCAAGTTATACAGAAGATCAAATTGTAAGTTCTGATCCAAATCAGATTCTAAAAATGAAAAAAGCAAAGGCCGACCAGCTTGAATAAAAATAACCAATGTTCTATTGGTTATTTTTATTTCAAAATGATATAATCAATAAAGTTATGAATGTTGCCTATACTAAAAATACTATTACCGCCATCCTGACATTGTCAGTGTTTTTACCTGTTTTAGTACTAGCACAAACTACTCCTACTACCACACAAACCACAACAACCCAAAGTACTGAACCTGCACCGGCTGATGTACAGCGCGCATCGTTTTTGTTCAATCAAGCATCAGTAAATGAAAATGATATTGATGTTATTACCACACCAGAATTTCCTGGTGCCTTCGAACCTGTATCAATTAGATTAGATAGTAACAATATTGACCTCAATAGATATACTATCCAATGGACTACCGATACATTTGAACAAAAATCAGGGTTAGGTCTCCGTGATTTTAATACAAAATCTGGGGCATATGGTTCACAAAAACATATTACTGCTGTAATTATGGGTTCTGGTGTTACTATTAGAAAAACTATCGTTATTGCACCACAGGATGCAACGGTACTCTGGGAAGCAATTGATTCCTATGTTCCTCCATTTTATAGAGGTAAAAAATTGGCAGGCCAAGAATCACTAATCAGGGTTGCGGTATTGCCAAACTTTCAATCCAGTAATTCATTAAAAATAAATGATGCAGTTTATCTATGGACACGTAATGGGAACAAGATATTAAATATAGGTGGATATGCAAAAGACTCTATTGTTATCCAGCATAATAAATTACGTACCTCAGAAAAAATTACTTCAACAGTTTCTAATGTATCTGGTGATATAAAAGTTGAAAAAACAATTGATATACCTATTTTTAATCCAGAAATACATTGGTATGTACGCAATAAATACAACTACCGCAGACTCCAATCTATCAATAGCGGATTACGTGTTGCTGGTGGCGATATTAACCTTATTGCAGAACCTTATTATTTCTCTATCACAAACGGAATAAATGATCTTGATTTTAATTGGTCTATTAATAATGAGTCTATTTATTTAGATCCAAATGCACCAAGTGATGAACTATTAGTACGCAACCCAGGAACTAGTGGACAGGCTAATTTCCAGGTATCCATAACTAACCCAAAGACATTTTTACAATCAGCGGCACGTGCGATACCTTTCTTTTTCCAGAATAATCAATAAAACCACTATGTATTAGTGGTTTTATGTTGGTTTTGTTATAATGAAATTATTATATGAAAAAATATTTAACATATTTTATAGGACTTTTGTTATTCTTTGGTAGTTTTCTGCCATTTATACTTTTTGCGCAATCAAATATTAATGAAGTCACTCCAGTCATCACCACCGACCCCACCCCTGTTATAGGATCTTACAAAGGTAACTGTAACCCAACAACAGATGAAAACTGTTATCAGTTTCTAGAAGCATTACCAACTTCAGAAGGAGACTTAACCAGTGTGAATACAGGAGCTGATAAAAAACAAGGTACAGGATTAGGAGAATTCATTACCTTTGCATTTGAAATAGGAGTAGGAGTAGCAGGGGTACTAGGGGTAGTCATGCTTACGATCTATGGATTCCAGTATGCAGCTAATGATAAAAATATTGCAACATTTGAAATATTAAAAGAGAAGATTACTAAAGTTATTCTTGGTTTGTTGTTATTGTTAGGTATCTTTGTTATTTTGAATACCATTAATCCTGATTTGTTGATTGTGGAGCCTAATATAGACAATGCAACACTAAACG